>NZ_JBFUHK010000048.1:0-29829 GCF_056402435.1 Rahnella sp. P4_A8
CACCACTTTATGTTCTATCGCAWTGCTCCCGCTGGCCAGCCCTGCGGTGCTTTCACAGCTCAGCGGCTGGCAGTTTGCCTGCCTGTTGTTTTGCGGCGCGAATACCTTGGTAGGATATGGCGCCTTAGCGGAAGCGATGGCGAGATGGCAGGCAGCTCAGGTAAGTGCATTAGTGACACTCACGCCGCTGTTTACCMTGCTATTTTCAGATTTATTGGCACTTGCCTGGCCTGACTTTTTTGCTGCACCAGTACTTAATTTTATTGGTTATCTGGGAGCATTTGTGGTGGTGGCGGGTGCAATGTTTTCCGCAATTGGCCATCGATGGTGGCCACGTCGGACAGAGCAAAACCTGGTAGCTAAACTTTAGCTGCCCGGCGAATGATTTACGGAGACAGAACAAATGAAGTTTGTTGATGAAGCCACGATTCTGGTTGTGGCCGGTGATGGCGGTAACGGGTGCGTCAGCTTCCGCCGCGAAAAATACATTCCACGTGGCGGCCCTGACGGTGGCGACGGTGGTGATGGCGGTGATGTGTACCTCGTTGCTGATGAGAACCTCAATACGCTGATCGATTTCCGCTTTGTGAAATCTTATCGTGCTGAGCGCGGTACTAACGGTCAGAGCAGCGACTGTACTGGTAAACGCGGTAAGGACATCACCATTAAAGTGCCTGTGGGAACGCGAGTTCTTGACCAAAGCACTGGCGAAGTCCTGGCCGATATGACCAAAAATGGTCAGGTTAATATGGTCGCTAAAGGCGGTTTCCACGGACTCGGTAACACCCGTTTTAAATCTTCCGTGAACCGTTCACCGCGTCAGAAAACCATGGGCACCAAAGGTGAAGAGCGTGATATCGCACTCGAACTGATGCTGCTTGCCGATGTAGGCATGCTGGGTCTGCCAAACGCAGGTAAATCGACGTTTATCCGCTCCGTCTCTGCAGCGAAGCCGAAAGTGGCTGATTATCCGTTTACCACACTGGTGCCAAGCCTCGGTGTTGTACGTATGGATCACGAACAAAGCTTCGTGGTTGCAGACATCCCCGGTCTGATCGAAGGGGCTTCTGAAGGCGCTGGTCTGGGTATCCGCTTCCTGAAGCACCTTGAGCGTTGCCGCGTTCTGTTGCACCTGATCGACATTGCGCCGATCGATGAATCTGATCCGATCGAAAATGCCAAAGTCATCATCAATGAACTGAAGCAATACAACGCCAAGCTGGCTGAAAAGCCGCGCTGGTTAGTGTTCAATAAAGTTGATCTGATCGAGAAAGAAGAAGCTGAAGCGCGTGCTAAGGCGATTGCTGATGCATTAGGTTGGGAAGGTAACTATTACCTTATTTCCGCTGCAAACCGCGAAGGTGTGAATGCATTGTGTTGGGACGTGATGAAGTTCATCAACGAAAATCCTAAGCACATGGCGATTGAAGAAGCGGCACCCGAGAAAGTTGAGTTCATGTGGGATGATTATCACCGTGAACAACTGGCTGAAGTGGAATCTGAAGCCGACGACGACTGGGATGATGACTGGGATGAAGATGACGACGAAGGCGTAGAAATCATTTACGAACGTTAATCCCGTGTATTAGCGTTTCATCGCTGAAAGAAAGGCTGCCATTGGCAGCCTTTTTCTTTTTGATCGCGTGTTAATCGGAGCGCGTATTAACGGGTGTCTGGTGAAAGTGTCAGCGAGCTTTGTAATGCAACATCCGGTAGCCAGCATTGTGCGCTGAGGCCAGTGTTGCCGGGGCGATTTCGCAATATCAGCGTACCGCCATGCAGGTGCGCAATCCGCACCACAATATTTAAGCCCAGGCCGCTGCCTCCATAACGTTGGTCGACGCGCTTAAAAGCCTGTGTCAGTTCACTGGCCTTCGTTTCATCAATACCCGGACCGGCATCGTCTATCTTTATCAGGAATCCGTTGTCTTGCGGTGCAATTGTGATGCCGATGTCGCTATTTTCAGGCCCGTAGCGGTAAGCATTTTCGACCAGATTGCGTACCATTAAACGTAGCAGCACAGCATCCCCCTGAATTTCAGCACGAGGCGGCAGGTGTATTTTCAAGTTTTGACCGCGTTCACTGAGCATTTCACACAGCTCTTCTCTGAGCGGCTCAACGACGTTACTGATCAGGTCAACCTGCTGATATTCGCCTTTGGCAAAATTCTGTCCGGCGCGGGCAAGCATAAGTAACTGCTCTATGGTATGCATTAACTGGTCGATGCGGCTTATCAGAGTATCGCTGCCTTCTACGCCTTTTTTGTGCATTATTTCCAGATGCAACCGGACGCCTGCCAGTGGAGTGCGCAACTCATGAGCCGCATCCGCAGTGAACAATCGTTCCTGCTGAATGGTGCTGGAGAGACGAGAGAAAAGCTGATTCAATGCATTCGTCACGGCCACAATCTCCCTGGTTTCGCTGTTGAGTGGCAGGGGAGAGAGGTTATCGGCTGAACGGGTCTCCAGTCGTTTTTGTAACTGGTTAAGAGGCCGGATAATCCAGCTGATGGCCCAAAAGGACAGTACCAGAGTAATACTCATCATGAGTAAGGAAGGGGCAATCAGTGAAGCAATGGCTTCTGCAATTTCTTTCTCAACGTGTGCGTTACGGACTTTGGCTGACAGGGTGTCATTGACCAGCAGGTTAATTTGTTCCTGGCTCTCGTGCCAGAGCCAGAAAATACTGATGAGCTGAGTCACGAACAGGATCAGAGCCAGCATAACCAGAAGGCGGCGGCGCATACTGGTCATACGATTATTTCCAGCCTGTAGCCGATACCACGTACAGTTCTGATGACTTCTTTACCCAATTTGCGGCGCAGATTATGAACATGTACCTCAAGCGTATTGGAGCCTAAATCATCCTGCCAGGTATAGAGATCTTGCTGGAGCAACTCGCGGTTTACAGTCTGCCCGGCACGCATCATCAGTCGTGACAAAATCGCGAACTCTTTGGGCGTGACCTCTACCGGCGCATCATTGAGATAAGCCTGCTGAGAGGAGAGATTGATTTTCAGGTTGCCGACGGAAATCTGGTTGTCACTCTGCCCCTGATAACGGCGGATCAGGGCGCGGACACGGGCCTGTAATTCGACTAGGGCAAAGGGTTTAATCAGATAGTCATCGGCACCGGCATCAAGGCCATCGACGCGGTCTTCAAGGGCATCGCGGGCAGTAAGAATCAACACGGGCAGGGAAATACTTTGACGTCGCCACTGGCGCAGCAGCGTTGCGCCATCTTTGTCTGGCAATCCTAAGTCCAGGATCACCAGACTGTACTGACTGGTTTGGATCAGACTCTGCGCCTCGGCCGCGGTTGACGCGCAGTCGCAGGCATAATTTTCACTGGTAAGTGCCAGCGTTAATCCCTGCCGTAAAAGTTCATCATCTTCAACTATCAGCAGTTTCATCGTCTGGCACTTCTCCGTGGTTAATTATTTTGGTAGATATCCCTGTAGAGACGGCTTTCAAAGCGCACCAGCGGTGCACGCCGTGTACGTTGATCTTCAGGGGGAACAGCATAGCCTGAAAGGAACTGCACAAAGGCCATACGCTGTCCGCTGGCTGTGGTGATGAAACCTGCCAGATTATATACGCCAGACAGTGAACCGGTTTTTGCCGATACTTTGCCGTCGACACCCGCTTCATGCAGACCACCGCGGTACTGTAAGGTTCCGTCATGGCCAGCTAAAGGCAACATCGAAATAAAATCTAATTCTTTGTCGTGCTGGGCGATATATTGCAGCACCTGCATCATTGTGGCCGGTGACAATAAATCATGGCGTGAAAGCCCGGAACCATCAACCTGAATCGAGTTACCCAAATCCACGCCTGCTTTCTGACGCAAAATCTGACGAACCGCGTCTGAGCCCGCCCGCCATGTTCCCGGCACACCAAAACGCTGATGACCAATCGTACGGAAGACCGTATCAGCGATCATGTTGTCTGATTTCTTAAGCATCTGATGCAGCAAATCATGCAGGGGCACTGATTGCGTTTGTGCCAGAACCGTACCTGCTGGTGTCGGCTGGGTTTGACGTTTCAGGGTGCCGTCAATCTGGATATCTGCCTGCAACAGCTCATCTTTAAGAATCGCACCGGCATAACTGGCACCATCCTGAATAGCAAAAGCCAGTGGCAGAGGCTCGCTGCGTTGAGTCAGACAACCAGTGAGTGTATATCGGTTGAATTCACCCGGGACGACATCCAGTTCGCAATACTGCGCATCCGGAGAGCCTTTTGCCAGCGTGCGGACTTCACTGAACATATGCACTGGATAATAAGAGGCTACGCGAATAAACGCGTTCTCGTCAGGTTTAGGCGCGCTATAGAGAGATACCGAGAAACAGTTTCTGTCGACAATTGCGGCGGCTGGGGGAGCGCTGAAGCATTGGGTGATATCGTTCCATGGCCATCCGGGAGCTTTGTCATGACTTGCAAACACGGAAGTGTTAATGACCACATCGCCAGTGATTTCTTTGACGCCCTGTTTTTTCAAAACAGCGACCATATTCCGAATATTCTGGCGTTTCAGGGTCRGGTCACCAGAAAACCGAGCGACCAGATCTCCCTTGAGAACTCCGTCAGRAACAGAACCCGATGTTTCGAGTGTAGTGGTGAAACGGAAATCAGGCCCCAACTGCAACAGCGCAGCCAGCGCCGTCAGAATCTTCATAGTACTGGCAGGCAGCGCCATCTGGGTACCGTGATAATCGATCACAGGCGCAGGGGCGCCAATTTTCTGTACCAGCACCGCCAGATTCGTGCCATCAGGCAGATATTCTGTGTAATTTTCGATCTGAGCCGCATTTGTATTCAGAACAAACGCGCATGCTAATCCACTGACAATTCGTAAAAAACGCATTATTTTGAGTAAAGGCTCTGAGTAACGGCAGGATAATGTGGTGCCATACTACGATGCTACGAACCAAGGCGCAACGTGGCTGAAAGTAAACGATGATCCTCAAGGAACTCTACGTTAAAATACGAATCAAAATGCGAAATGATTCCTGGCCTGGTGGCAACGCCGGGTGAGGTTTTTTTTGTTTTTCGCCAGAGAGTCGGTCAGAAGAACTGGCTTAATTTCTTACCTGATTCAATCAGGACGGTGTTTACCGAAAGGACCAAGTTAGAGGTAATAAATATATGAAACCGATTCCGATGACGTTACGTGGCGCAGAAAGATTACGTGAAGAACTGGACCATCTGAAGAGCGTCCGTCGCCCGAAAATCATTTCTGATATCGCGACCGCACGTGAGCATGGTGATTTGAAAGAGAATGCTGAATACCATGCTGCGCGTGAACAGCAGGGTTTTTGTGAAGGCCGTATCCAGGAAATCGAAGCTAAGCTTTCGAATGCTCAGGTTATTGATGTGACCAAAATGCCCGCAACCGGCCGTGTCATTTTTGGTGCGACAGTGACTGTGATGAACCTGGACACTGAAGAAGAACAAAAATACCGCATCGTGGGTGATGACGAAGCAGATTTTAAGCAAAATCTGATTTCTGTGAATTCCCCGATTGCCCGCGGTTTGATTGGCAAAGAGCAGGATGATGTTGTTGTCATCAAAACGCCTGGCGGCGATGTTGAGTTTGAAGTATTGAAGGTCGAATACCTCTAAAATCTGCATTAAAAAGGGCGAAACGTGATGTTTCGCCCGATAATTCTCACATTCATGCAGTGAATTGCTTCACAGTAAATTGAAAACTAAAGTAAAAAGGCCTGCTCAGACCTTCCCCTGAACGTGATTTCGTGGCACCTTTCCGAAAATCTACAGCGCTTTTCGTTAAACCTTAATGGATTAACGCGGTAAGATAATTTTGCGGTCTTCGGTGGAAGGGCGATAAAGTACCAGCATATTGCCGATGACTTGCACATTACACGCCTTGGTTTCACGCACAATCGCGTCTACGATCAAAGACTTCGTTTCGCGTTCTTCTGCCGCGACTTTAACCTTGATCAGTTCGTGATGTTGCAGCGCCTGTTCGATTTCGGCGAGCACACCCTCAGTCAGCCCGTTGTTGCCCAGCATAACAACCGGTTTCAGGGGATGCGCGAGGCCTTTCAGGTACTGTTTTTGTTTATTGTTAAGATTCATCGTCTTTTTTGCTTAAGTTGGGATTGAAAACGGGTCATTCTACCGCCATCTCATGTATATCACCAACCCGGACTGCTTCGGGGAGGGAATAATACTGACTTAGCCATAGACGTCATGATGCTAACAGCTTGTTCCAAAAGCTCTAACTCAGGGTGGTTGGAAAACTATATGGTTACTAAATAATGTCTAATAAAAAGCGTTCTGCAAGTTCCAGTCGCTGGTTGCAGGAACACTTTAGCGATAAATATGTGCTACAGGCACAGAAAAAAGGGCTGCGTTCCCGTGCCTGGTTTAAACTTGATGAAATACAGCAAGGCGATAAGCTGTTTAAACCGGGTATGACGGTGGTTGATTTAGGAGCAGCTCCTGGTGGTTGGTCACAGTATGTGGCGACGCAGATCGGTAACAAAGGGCGAATTATTGCTCTTGACCTTTTACCTATGGATCCTATTGTTGGAGTCGACTTCCTTCAAGGGGATTTTCGTGATGAATTAGTTCTCAAAGCGCTGCTTGAACGCGTGGGAGAAAGTAAGGTTCAGGTGGTCATGTCCGATATGGCCCCTAATATGAGCGGTA
Source organism: Rahnella sp. P4_A8 (assembly GCF_056402435.1). Lineage (NCBI taxonomy): Bacteria > Pseudomonadati > Pseudomonadota > Gammaproteobacteria > Enterobacterales > Yersiniaceae > Rahnella > Rahnella sp. P4_A8. Next base: position 6,679 of record NZ_JBFUHK010000048.1, read on the forward strand.
CTCCGGCAGTCGATATTCCAAAATCGATGTATCTGGTTGAATTAGCATTGGATATGTGTCGGGATGTATTAGCACCAGGCGGAAGTTTCCTGGTGAAGGTGTTTCAGGGAGATGGCTTTGATGAATACCTGCGGGAAATTCGCTCCCTGTTTACGAAGGTGAAGATTCGTAAGCCAGACGCTTCCCGAGCACGTTCGCGAGAAGTGTACATCGTAGCGACAGGGCGGAAACTGTAGTTCCCTAACGCTGTTTGTTAACACAGTTGTAATATGAGGTTAATCCCTTGAGTGACATGGCGAAGAACCTGATCCTCTGGTTAGTCATCGCGGTTGTATTGATGTCTGTATTTCAGAGTTTTGGTCCCAGCGAATCTAATGGTAACAAGGTAGATTACACTACCTTTACAACCGAAGTGGCCCAAGACCAGGTCCGTGAAGTACGTATCAATGGACGTGCGATTGACGTTATCAAAAAAGACAGCAGCAAATACACAACCTATATTCCGGTTCATGATCCTAAATTGCTGGATACGCTGCTGAGCAAAAACGTGAAAGTTGTTGGTGAACCGCCTGAACAGCAGAGTTTCCTGGCGACTATCTTCATTTCATGGTTCCCGATGCTGCTTCTGATTGGCGTCTGGATATTCTTTATGCGACAGATGCAGGGTGGCGGTGGCAAAGGCGCAATGTCCTTTGGTAAAAGCAAAGCCCGCATGCTGACGGAAGACCAAATCAAAACTACGTTTGCTGACGTTGCAGGTTGTGACGAAGCGAAGGAAGAGGTGAGCGAGCTGGTTGATTACCTGCGTGAACCAAGCCGTTTCCAGAAACTGGGCGGTAAAATTCCTAAAGGCGTTCTGATGGTGGGTCCTCCGGGTACGGGTAAGACCTTGCTGGCTAAAGCCATTGCCGGTGAAGCCAAAGTCCCGTTCTTTACGATTTCGGGTTCTGACTTCGTTGAAATGTTCGTCGGTGTGGGTGCATCACGTGTCCGTGATATGTTCGAACAGGCGAAGAAAGCGGCTCCATGTATCATCTTCATCGATGAAATTGATGCCGTTGGCCGTCAGCGTGGTGCAGGTTTAGGCGGTGGTCATGATGAACGTGAGCAAACCCTGAACCAGATGCTGGTTGAGATGGATGGTTTCGAAGGTAACGAAGGTATTATCGTTATTGCCGCGACCAACCGTCCGGATGTTCTGGACCCTGCGTTGCTGCGTCCGGGCCGTTTTGACCGTCAGGTTGTTGTCGGCTTGCCAGATGTCCGTGGCCGTGAACAGATCCTGAAAGTTCACATGCGTCGTGTTCCGCTGGCGACAGATGTTGATGCTTCTGTGATTGCCCGTGGTACACCAGGATTCTCTGGTGYTGACCTGGCTAACCTGGTCAACGAAGCTGCACTGTTCTCTGCTCGTGGTAACAAACGTGTGGTGTCGATGGTCGAGTTCGAAAAAGCCAAAGACAAAATCATGATGGGTGCTGAGCGCCGTTCCATGGTAATGACCGAATCGCAGAAAGAGTCCACTGCATATCACGAAGCGGGACACGCCATCATTGGCCGCCTGGTTCCTGAACACGACCCTGTGCACAAAGTGACCATTATTCCTCGTGGCCGTGCATTAGGTGTGACCTTCTTCCTGCCCGAAGGTGATGCGATCAGCGCCAGCCGTCAGAAACTCGAAAGTCAGATTTCTACCTTATATGGTGGCCGTCTTGCTGAAGAGATTATTTACGGTGTGGAAAAAGTGTCTACCGGTGCGTCTAACGATATCAAAGTAGCCACGTCGATTGCCCGTAACATGGTTACGCAGTGGGGCTTCTCAGATAAATTAGGTCCGTTGCTGTATGCGGAAGAAGAAGGTGAAGTCTTCCTCGGTCGTTCAGTCGCGAAAGCTAAGCATATGTCTGATGAAACCGCCCGTATCATCGATCAGGAAGTTAAGTCTCTGGTTGAACGTAACTACGTTCGTGCGCGTACTCTGCTGATGGAAAACATGGATATCCTTCATTCAATGAAAGATGCCCTGATGAAGTATGAAACCATCGATGCACCGCAAATTGATGACCTGATGAACCGTACTGAAGTTCGCCCGCCAGCTGGCTGGGACGATGCTAACGGCAAAAACGGTAACAGCAACTCCAATGACGGCGGTACGCCAAAAGCGCCAACGCCTGTCGACGAACCTCGTACGCCGAATCCTGGCAACACGATGTTTGAGCAATTCAGCGGCAAGTAAGAGGCTGATTGGAAAATAATGCTGATGACACTCAACCCCGGGCTTGCCCGGGGTTTTTTATGCGTGCATTCTTTGCCTCGGAATTTGAAAAGCCTTTATTGATTGATCAGAAGGGACGTGATTTATGCACCTCACTGCCAGAGAGTCCAGATTGGACCTCACTTTCCCCCAGGTTATGGGGATCCTGAACGTTACCCCCGACTCATTTTCCGATGGCGGGCGACATAACACGCTTGATCTTGCTCTCAGACATGCTCAGGCAATGGTTGATGCAGGCGCGACAATTCTCGACATCGGTGGTGAATCGACCCGCCCTGGTGCAGCAGAAGTCAGCGAAGATGAGGAACTGGCCCGTGTGGTGCCGGTAGTCGAAGCCATTGCGCGGCGTTTTGATGTCTGGATCTCCGTGGATACCTCAAAAGCCGCCGTGATCCGTGAAGCGGCAAATGCGGGCATACATCTGATCAACGATATCCGTTCACTTCAGGAGCCCGGTGCGCTACAGGCTGCGGCCGAAACGGGTTTACCTGTTTGTCTGATGCACATGCAGGGTGACCCCAAAACGATGCAGCATGCCCCGCATTACGACAATGTCGTTGCGCAGGTGGATCAGTATTTTTTTGAGCAAATTGCCCGTTGTGTTAACGCCGGCATTGCGAAAGAAAAATTGTTGCTCGATCCGGGCTTCGGTTTTGGTAAAAATTTGGAGCATAACTATCAGTTGCTCGCACGGTTGGCTGATTTTCATCACTTTGGCATGCCATTGTTAGTGGGGATGTCGAGGAAATCCATGGTGGGGCAACTTCTGCATGTTTCTCCTGAGAAACGGGTTACCGGAAGTGTTGCTTGTGCTGTGATCGCTGCCATGCAAGGTGCTAAGATCGTGCGTGTACATGATGTAAAAGAAACCGTTGAAGCGATGCGTATCGTGGAAGCGACACTTTCTGCAAGGGATAAAAACTAATTATGAGCAACCGTAAATACTTTGGGACAGATGGCATCCGCGGAAAAGTGGGCGATACCCCGATTACCCCTGATTTTGTTCTGAAACTAGGCTGGGCGGCTGGCAAAGTATTAGCACGCCACGGTTCGCGTAAAGTGATCATCGGGAAAGATACCCGCATTTCGGGTTATATGCTGGAATCAGCGTTAGAGGCAGGGCTTGCTGCTGCAGGTTTATCGGCTTCTTTCACCGGCCCGATGCCAACGCCTGCCGTGGCTTACCTGACACGTACTTTCCGTGCAGAAGCGGGCATCGTTATTTCAGCCTCGCACAATCCTTACTACGATAACGGTATTAAGTTTTTCACAATCGACGGGACTAAATTACCTGACGAAGTGGAAGAGGCGATTGAAGCTGAGCTTGAAAAACCACTGACATGTGTTGAATCTGCCGAACTGGGTAAAGCCAGCCGCATCGTGGATGCCGCCGGTCGTTACATCGAATTCTGTAAAGGCACATTCCCGACAGAACTGAGTCTGAACAGTCTGAAAATTGTGGTCGACTGTGCCAACGGCGCTACTTATCACATTGCACCTAGCGTTTTGCGCGAATTGGGGGCAAAAGTCATCGCTATCGGCTGTGAGCCGGATGGGATGAACATCAACGAAGAATGCGGCGCAACGGATGTCCGTCAGTTGCAGCAGCGTGTTCTGGCTGAAAAAGCAGATGTCGGGCTGGCTTTTGACGGCGATGGTGACCGCCTGATCATGGTTGATCATGAAGGTAATAAAGTTGATGGCGACCAAATCCTCTACATCATTGCGCGTGAAGGGCTTCGTCAGGGCCAGTTGAAAGGCGGTGCCGTCGGCACGTTGATGAGCAATATGGGCCTCGAGCTGGCCTTAAAGCAACTGGGCATTCCCTTTACCCGTGCGAAAGTAGGTGATCGCTACGTACTGGAAAAAATGCAGGAAAAAGGTTGGCGGATCGGGGCTGAGAACTCAGGCCATATCATTTTGCTGGATAAAACTACTACCGGTGATGGCATTGTGGCAGGTTTGCAAGTGCTTACCGCGATGGTGCGCAATCATATGAGCTTGCATGACCTGTGCAGCGGCATGAAATTGCTTCCGCAGATCCTGATCAACGTCCGTTTTGCTGGTGAACATGATCCGCTGGAATCCGATGAGGTTAAGCAGGTCACGGCTGAAGTTGAAAAGCAGTTAGCGGGCCGCGGTCGGGTGCTGTTGCGTAAATCAGGTACCGAACCTCTGCTGCGCGTAATGGTCGAAGGGGAAGATGCCGAGCTGGTGGAAAAACTGGCCAACCGTATTGCGGATGCCGTCAAAGCGGTCAAAGCGTAAGCCGATAAAAAACGGTAAATTTTCGGTGAGTTTCTCGCTGCCGGACCTCCTGGCAGCATGTTTTATCCCGATTTGCCGTTTTTTTCCGCAAACGAACAGTTTGATGAAAATTGCCCTTGCACGGTAATACGGCTTTGGTTAGTATTCACACCCGCTTCAGTGGGTCCTTTGATGACCTGCTAAATGGTGAGAAGCAATTGGCATGCGGTGAACCCGCGAGGATACAGGTACTACTATGTACGACGCTCTTCTGGTGATTTTCCTTATCGTAGCAATTGGGCTTATCGCTCTGGTTATGCTGCAACAAGGTAAAGGCGCTGATATGGGAGCCTCTTTCGGGGCAGGTGCTTCTGGCACATTGTTCGGTTCGAGTGGTTCCGGTAACTTCATGACCCGCATGACCGGCGTTTTGGCAGCATTGTTCTTTATCATTAGTTTGATTCTCGGGAACATGAGCACCAATAAAGGCCAAAAAGGAAGTGAGTGGGAAAACCTGAGTCAGCCAGCTAAAACTGAGCAGACGACTGCACCGGCAGCTCCAGCAGCGCCTAACAGTGACGTTCCTCACTAAGCAGTAAACTTCTTATCAAAGAAGCTAAGTTTTCAAACAGTGGCTTATGCTTGGACAGTATAAGCGATTGTGAAAAAAAAGAGTGCCGAGGTGGTGGAATTGGTAGACACGCTACCTTGAGGTGGTAGTGCCCGAATGGGCTTACGGGTTCAAGTCCCGTCCTCGGTACCAATCTTTATGATAATTTGCTTTTTAGCGGTTATCGGCGTAGTATTTGCCACGTTTTCGGACGCGGGGTGGAGCAGCCTGGTAGCTCGTCGGGCTCATAACCCGAAGGTCGTCGGTTCAAATCCGGCCCCCGCAACCACTTTCCCTAAGTGTTTATTTCAAATAGACTTTCAGTATCTTCCTGTGATGTTCTGCAGCTTCAATTTGAAAACAACACTTCGCGAAAGTTGTACCGAAGCCGCTATGCGGCGAATAGGGTCCAGTTGCATAAAGCCCCGATTTATCGGGGTTTTTTGTTATTTGGCAACAGAATCACTGGGCTATTTAGCCCTTTTTTTATGTCTTGGGGGTGGGCTTGTCCACATTAGAACAAAAATTAACAGAGCTGATTACAGCACCAGTCGAGGCACTTGGCTTTGAGCTGGTGGGCATCGAGTTCGTTCGGGCTCGCCAATCGACGTTGCGCATCTATATTGATAGTGACGCCGGGATCAATGTTGATGATTGTGCTGATGTCAGCCACCAGGTGAGCGCTGTGCTGGACGTTGAAGATCCAGTCACTGTCGCCTACAACCTGGAAGTTTCCTCTCCAGGCCTTGATCGTCCTATGTTCACCGCTGAACATTATCAACGTTTTCTTGGCGATGAAGTCAGTGTTGTTTTGCGCATGGCAGTGCAAAACCGCCGCAAATGGCAAGGCATCATTAAAGCTGTCGAAGGCGAGATGATCACGGTGACAGTGGAAGGGAAAGATGAAGTGTTCGCACTGAGCAACATCCAGAAAGCGAACCTGGTACCCCACTTTTAAAGAGTTTGGAAGAGGCAACTAGGATGAACAAAGAGATTCTGGCTGTTGTAGAAGCAGTTTCTAATGAAAAATCCCTCCCGCGCGAGAAGATTTTTGAAGCGCTGGAAATTGCATTATCAACGGCGACCAAGAAAAAATACGAGCAGGAAATCGAAGTCCGCGTCAGCATTGACCGCAAAACAGGCGACTTCGATACTTTCCGTCGCTGGGTAGCAGTCAACGAAGTGACTCAGCCGACCCGTGAAATCACCCTCGAAGCTGCACAATACGAAGATCCGTCAATCGACCTCGGCGGATATATTGAAGATCAAATTGAGTCGGTCACTTTCGACCGCATCACTACGCAGACTGCTAAACAAGTTATCGTACAGAAGGTACGTGAAGCAGAACGCGCGATGGTGGTTGATCAGTTCCGTGAGCAGCAAGGTGAAATTGTTACTGGCGTCGTTAAGAAAGTTAACCGTGACAGTATTGCGCTGGATTTAGGCAGCAACGCTGAAGCTGTTATCCTGCGAGAAGACATGCTTCCTCGTGAAAACTTCCGCTCCGGCGACCGTATTCGTGGGGTGCTGTATGATGTTCGCCCTGAAGCACGTGGTGCTCAGCTGTTCGTCAGCCGTTCACGAAACGAGATGCTGATTGAACTGTTCCGCATCGAAGTGCCGGAAATTGGCGAAGAACTGATCGAAATTAAAGCGGCAGCTCGTGATCCGGGTTCCCGTGCAAAAATCGCTGTAAAAACTAACGACAAACGTATCGACCCGGTCGGTGCTTGTGTCGGCATGCGTGGTGCACGCGTTCAGGCCGTTTCCAGTGAACTGGGCGGTGAACGCATTGATATCATCCTTTGGGATGACAATCCTGCGCAATTTGTTATCAACGCAATGGCACCGGCAGACGTCGCTTCCATCGTAGTTGATGAAGATAAATGCACCATGGATATCGCCGTTGAAGCCAGCAATCTGGCACAGGCGATTGGCCGCAATGGCCAGAACGTGCGTTTGGCCTCCCAATTGTTGAAACAGCATCGTGGTGATGACAAGTGGGAACTGAACGTGATGACAGCAGACGACCTGCAAGCCAAACATCAGGCTGAGGCACACGCTGCGATTGATACCTTTACCAAATATCTGGCCATCGATGAAGATTTCGCCACGGTTCTGGTTGAAGAAGGTTTCTCTACGCTTGAAGAACTGGCTTACGTGCCAGTTAACGAACTACTTGAAATCGACGGCCTGGATGAAGACACCGTGGATGCGCTGCGCGAACGTGCGAAAGAAGCGCTGACCACACTGGCTTTAGCTCAGGAAGAAAGTCTCGGTGACAAAAAGCCTGCTGACGATCTGCTTAATCTGGCGGGTCTGGAACGTAGCATGGCATTTAAACTGGCTGCACAAGGGGTTTGTACGCTGGAAGATCTTGCCGAGCAGGGTGTCGACGATCTGGCTGATATTGAAGGTCTTACTGACGAGCAGGCTGGTGAACTTATCATGGCCGCGCGCAATATCTGCTGGTTTGGCGACAACGCGTAATAAACTGTAGCAGGAAGGAACAGCATGACAGATGTAACTGTAAAATCGCTGGCGGCAGAGATTCAGACTCCGGTAGATCGCCTGGTACAGCAATTTGCTGATGCAGGGATCTCGAAGTCCGAAGCTGACTCTGTGACCCAGCAAGAAAAAGAAACTTTATTGTCGCATCTGAATGGTGGAAATTCAGGTGCGTCAAACAAACTGACGTTACAACGCAAAACGCGTAGTACACTGAATATTCCGAGCACCGGCGGGAAGAGTAAATCGGTGCAAATCGAGGTCCGCAAGAAACGCACTTATGTTAAACGTGATATGACCGAGGCAGAACTTGCCCAGGCCGAAGCGGAAGAGCAGGCGAAGCGTGACGCGGAAGAACAGGCACAGCGTGCAGCAGCGGAGCAAGCCCAGCGCGAAGCTCAGGAAAAAGCCAAACGCGCCGCCGAAGAGCAAGCTAAACGTGAGGCCGCTGATAAAGCTAAGCGTGATGCAGCGGAAAAAGATAAAGTGACCAACCAAAATACCGATGAAGTAACTAAACCAGCTCAGGCAGAGAAAGCACGCCGTGAAGCTGAAGCCGCAGAGCTGAAACGCAAAACGGAAGAAGAAGCCCAGCGTAAGATTGAAGAAAACGCCAAGCGCATCGCAGAAGAGGCCCGTAAAATGGCTGACTCTGGTGTCTGGACTGAAGCTACTGCACCAAGCGAATCAGAATCTGCTGACTATCATGTCACCACTTCTACCCATGCTCGTGCTGCTGAAGACGAAAATGACGCCAAAGTTGAAGGCGAACGTCGCAGCCGTACTCGCGGTGGCAAAGCGACCAAACAGAAAAAAGGCAACAAGCTGTCCGAATCTAAAGCGGATCGCGAAGAAGCCCGTGCTGTTGGCCGTAACGGTAAAGGTAAGCGTAAGCCAAGTACCTTACAGCAGAGCTTTAACAAGCCTGTTGTTGCCGTGAACCGTGATGTTGTAGTGGGTGAAACCATTACTGTTGCTGAGCTGGCAAACAAAATGGCAGTTAAAGGTTCTCAGGTCATCAAAACCATGATGAAACTGGGCGCCATGGCCACCATCAACCAGGTCATTGATCAGGAAACTGCTCAACTGGTTGCAGAAGAAATGGGTCATAAAGTTATCCTGCGTCGTGAGAACGAGCTGGAAGAAGCGCTGATGAGCGATCGTGACACAGGCGCTTCTGCAGCCGCTGAGCCACGCGCTCCGGTTGTGACCATCATGGGCCACGTTGACCACGGTAAAACCTCATTGCTTGACTACATTCGTTCAACGAAAGTGGCAGCAGGCGAGGCCGGTGGTATTACCCAGCATATCGGTGCTTACCACGTAGAAACCGAAAACGGCATGATCACCTTCCTGGATACTCCGGGACACGCCGCGTTTACCTCAATGCGTGCTCGTGGTGCTCAGGCAACGGATATCGTTGTACTGGTTGTTTCTGCAGATGATGGCGTGATGCCACAAACCATCGAAGCCGTACAGCATGCGAAAGCTGCTGGCGTGCCAATCGTGGTTGCAGTGAACAAAATTGATAAGCCAGATGCTGATCCGGACCGTGTTCGTACCGAACTGTCTCAATACGGCGTTATGCCGGAAGAGTGGGGCGGTGAATCTCAGTTCATCCACGTTTCTGCGAAAGTCGGTACCGGTATTGACGATTTGCTGCAAGCTATCTTGCTGCAAGCCGAAGTTCTGGAACTGAAAGCAGTTCGCACCGGTATGGCAAGCGGCGTTGTGATCGAGTCCTTCCTGGACAAAGGTCGTGGCCCGGTTGCAACCGTTCTGGTTCAGGAAGGTACTCTGAACAAAGGCGACATCATTCTGTGTGGCTTCGAATACGGCCGTGTCCGTGCGATGCGTGACGAAATGGGGCGTGATATTACGTCTGCGGGCCCTTCTATCCCTGTCGAAGTACTGGGTCTGTCCAGTGTACCGGCTGCGGGGGATGAAGTTACCGTTGTACGTGATGAGAAAAAAGCCCGTGAAGTTGCTCTGTATCGTCAGGGTAAATTCCGCGAAGTTAAACTGGCTCGCCAGCAGAAATCTAAACTGGAAAACATGTTTGCGAACATGACTGAAGGTGAAGTTTCTGAACTGAACATCGTTCTGAAGTCAGACGTTCAGGGTTCTTGTGAAGCGATTTCCGACGCATTGCAAAGCCTTTCTACTGACGAAGTTAAAGTTAAGATCGTCGGTATGGGGGTCGGTGGTATCACTGAAACTGATGCGACACTGGCCGCTGCTTCTAACGCGATCATTCTGGGCTTCAACGTCCGTGCAGATGCTTCTGCCCGCCGCGTCGTAGAAAGCGAAAGCCTGGATCTGCGTTACTACTCTGTCATCTATAACCTGATTGACGAAGTCAAACAGGCGATGAGCGGTATGTTGGCGCCAGAATACAAACAGCAAATCATTGGCCTGGCTGAAGTTCGTGACGTGTTCAAGTCACCTAAATTCGGTGCTATCGCAGGTTGTATGGTGACTGAAGGTATGATCAAGCGTAACAACCCAATCCGTGTACTGCGTGAAAACGTGGTGATCTACGAAGGCGAACTGGAATCCCTGCGTCGCTTCAAAGATGACGTTGCTGAAGTGCGTAACGGCATGGAATGTGGTATTGGCGTTAAGAACTACAACGATGTGCGTACTGGTGATGTGATCGAAGTCTTCGAAATCATCGAGATCAAACGTACTATCGCTTAACGTTTGCGAAGTAGCTGATATCCAGATGGGGGGCCTTGCGCCCCCTTATTTGTCTGGAGCAAGTGAGGAGAAAAGCATCATGGCAAAAGAATTTAGCCGTACTCAACGTGTCTCCCAGGAGATGCAAAAAGAAATCGCCATCATCTTACAGCGTGAAGTCAAAGACCCGCGCGTAGGCATGGCGACAGTTTCAGGCGTAGAAGTATCACGCGACCTGGCGTATGCCAAAGTGTTCGTCACCTTCCTGGACGTGCTGACGACTGACAATCACGATCCTGATCGTGTCAAAAATGGCATCAAAGCTTTGCAGGACGCGTCAGGTTTCATCCGTACCCTGATCGGTAAAGCGATGCGTTTACGTGTCGTACCAGAACTGACTTTCGCTTACGACAACTCTTTGGTTGAAGGTATGCGTATGTCCAATCTGGTGACCAATGTCGTGAAGAACGATGCTGAACGCCGTTCAGCTGCAGGCGATGACGAGGAAGCATAATGAGTCGCCCACGTCGCCGCGGCCGTGACATACACGGCGTTCTGCTACTGGACAAATCTTTAGGCTTGTCTTCTAACGATGCCCTGCAAAAGGTTAAACGCCTTTATAACGCTAACCGCGCAGGCCATACCGGTGCGCTCGATCCCTTAGCCACCGGTATGCTGCCGCTGTGCCTGGGTGAAGCGACCAAGTTTTCCCGGTTCCTGCTTGATTCTGACAAACGCTATCGCGTGATTGCCCGCATGGGACAACGTACGGATACGTCAGACGCCGAAGGTGCCATCATTTCCGAACGTGAAATGACTTTCACTCAGCAGCAACTGGACGACGCACTCGACAGTTTCCGCGGAGAAACTCAGCAAATTCCTTCCATGTATTCAGCATTGAAATATGAAGGGAAAAAACTGTACGAATATGCACGTCAGGGCATCGAAGTCCCGCGAGAATCACGCAGCATTACCGTGTATGAATTGCAGTTTATACGCTGGGAAGGCTTTGATGTTGAGCTGGAGATTCATTGCTCAAAAGGCACTTACATCCGCACGATTGTCGATGATCTTGGTGAGAAACTGGGCTGTGGTGCGCACGTGACTTATCTGCGTCGTTTGCAGGTGGCAACTTATCCTTCAGAGCGAATGGTCACTATGGAAAAACTCCATGAGCTGATCGCTCAGGCAGAAGAGCAGGGCATTGAGCCGCGCTTGCTGCTGGATCCTTTGTTGTTGCCGATGGATAGCGCATGTGAAGATTTCCCGGAAGTGAATCTGTTGCCTGTGGTGGCCGGATATGTCAAACAGGGTCAACCTGTTCAGGCATCTGGTGCGCCCGTCAGCGGTATGGTTCGCATCACTGAAGGCGAAGAACGTAAGTTTATCGGTGTAGGAGAAATTGATGATGATGGCCGCATTGCGCCACGTCGTCTGGTCGTTGAATACACCGACTAAGCGCTTTCTGCCCACCTTGCGATCATATATAGCAAAGGGTAGAATAGCGCAGCTTATGCATTGGGTTGCTGAATTAGAGATCGGCACCCGTTTAATTATCTATAATATTTTGGAGTAAGATTATGTCTCTAAGCGTTGAAGCTAAGGCTCAGATCGTTTCCGACTTCGGTCGCGGCACTAACGACAGTGGTTCTACCGAAGTTCAGGTTGCTCTGCTGACTGCTCAAATTAACCATCTGCAAGGTCACTTTGCAGAACACAAAAAAGATCACCACAGCCGTCGTGGTCTGCTGCGTATGGTTTCTCAGCGTCGTAAACTGCTGGACTACCTGAAGCGTAAAGATGTAGCGCGTTACACCGGCCTGATCGAACGTCTGGGTCTGCGTCGCTAATCAAGCGAGTTTCAGTGTAAAGGGGCCAATAGGCCCCTTTATTCTAGGAAGCTCAGCCAAATCAGGGTACTGTATGGCTGCGGTTTCTACTGTTATTCTAAGAACATGAACTTCCGTTACAGATGTTTTCGCGCGGCTAATGAGAGACTTTATTACCACATTGCCAGGTATATAAGGATTGTCATTAGTCGCGAGAATGTAGTGAGAAGCTCGGATATTTATCGGCGTGAACTGCTGTCATAACAGCTGCGCGTCATACAAAAGGACATTACATTGCTTAATCCGACTATTCGTAAATTCCAATACGGCCAGCACACCGTTACGCTGGAAACTGGCATGATGGCTCGTCAGGCAACTGCCGCTGTTATGGTTAGCATGGACGACACCGCGGTATTCGTTACCGTTGTTGGCCAGAAAAAAGCTAAACCAGGTCAGAGCTTCTTCCCGCTGACTGTTAACTATCAGGAGCGTACTTACGCTGCTGGTCGTATCCCGGGTAGCTTCTTCCGTCGCGAAGGCCGTCCAAGTGAAGGCGAAACACTGACTTCACGTCTGATTGACCGCCCGATTCGCCCGCTATTCCCGGACTCTTTCCTGAATGAAGTTCAGGTTATCGCGACGGTAGTTTCTCTGAACCCACAAGTTAACCCTGACATCGTTGCGATGATCGGTGCGTCTGCTGCCCTGAGCCTGTCTGGTATTCCATTCAATGGCCCGATCGGTGCTGCACGCGTTGGTTACATCAACGATCAGTATGTTCTGAACCCAACCGCAGATGAGCTGAAAACAAGCCGTCTGGACCTGGTTGTTGCCGGTACTCAGGGCGCGGTTCTGATGGTTGAGTCTGAAGCTGAAGTGCTGAGCGAAGATCAGATGCTGGGCGCAGTGGTATTCGGCCACGAACAACAACAAATCGTTATCGACAACATCAACTCACTGGTTGCTGAAGTTGGTAAGCCGAAATGGGACTGGCAGCCAGAAGCGGTTAACGCAGAGCTGCACGCTCGCGTCGCTGCCTTGTCTGAATCCCGTCTGGGTGATGCGTACCTGATCACCGAGAAACAAGAACGTTACAACCAGATTAATGTGATCAAAGCTGACGTTGTTCAGGCTCTGCAGGCTGAAGACGAATCCCTGGACGCTGGTGAAATCTCTGACATTCTGGGCAGCATCGAGAAGAATGTGGTTCGTAGCCGTGTGCTGCGTGGCGAGCCGCGTATTGATGGTCGCGAAAAAGACATGATCCGTGGTCTGGACGTGCGCACTGGCGTTCTGCCACGTACTCACGGTTCTGCTTTGTTCACCCGTGGCGAAACTCAGGCGCTGGTCACTGCCACTCTGGGTACTGCGCGTGATGCACAGAACCTGGATGAGCTGATGGGCGAAAAAACTGACAGCTTCCTGTTCCATTACAACTTCCCTCCGTACTCAGTAGGTGAAACTGGGATGGTGGGTTCGCCAAAACGTCGTGAGATTGGCCATGGCCGTCTTGCTAAGCGTGGCGTGCTGGCGATGATGCCAAAACCAGAAGACTTCCCGTACACCGTACGTGTGGTTTCTGAAATCACTGAATCCAACGGTTCATCTTCAATGGCTTCTGTTTGTGGCGCATCTCTGGCCCTGATGGACGCAGGTGTTCCGATTAAAGCCGCTGTTGCGGGTATCGCAATGGGTCTGGTTAAAGAAGGCGAAAGCTTTATCGTTCTGTCCGACATTCTGGGTGACGAAGATCATCTGGGCGACATGGACTTTAAAGTGGCCGGTAGCCGCGATGGTATCACCGCGCTGCAAATGGACATTAAAATCGAAGGTATCACCCGCGAAATCATGCAGGTGGCTCTGAATCAGGCTAAGGGTGCACGTCTGCACATTCTGGGCGTGATGGAACAAGCTATCAGCATTCCACGTGGCGATATCTCTCAGTTTGCTCCGCGTATCCACACCATCAAGATCAGCCCGGACAAAATCAAGGACGTGATCGGTAAAGGTGGTTCTGTGATTCGTGCGCTGACCGAAGAAACCGGCACCACGATCGAAATCGAAGATGACGGTACTGTGAAAATCGCAGCCACCGACGGCGAGAAAGCGAAATACGCTATTCGTCGTATCGAAGAGATCACTGCTGAAATCGAAGTTGGCCGTATCTATCAGGGTAAAGTGACCCGTATCGTAGACTTTGGCGCATTTGTTGCCATCGGCGGCGGTAAAGAAGGTCTGGTGCATATTTCTCAAATCGCTGACAAGCGTGTAGAGAAAGTGACTGATTACCTGCAGATGGGCCAGGAAGTTCCGGTTAAAGTTCTCGAAGTTGACCGTCAGGGTCGTGTGCGTCTGAGCATCAAAGAAGCTACCGCACCTTCTCAGGACGAAACAACTGAGCAACCTGCAGCAGAATAATCTGTAACAGAAGTTTTACAGCTCCTTTCCATTTGGGAAGGAGCTGTTCGTCTCACGGACGCAGGACGCGTTTGTGTTAAGCAAGCGGATGACAGGATGTTCATCCAATGTTTGTCTCCGGGAGTAGAAATGAAGCCTTTCTTGCGCTGGTGTTATGTTGCGACAGCACTTATGTTGGCAGGATGCAGCAACCATGATTGGCGTAAAAATGAAGTTCTGGCGATTCCGTTGCAGCCAACGTTGCAGCAGGAAGTCATCCTGGCACGCATGGAACAAATACTTGCCAGTCGGTCATTAACCGATGATGAGAGAGCACAGCTATTATATGAGCGCGGTGTGCTGTATGATAGTCTCGGGCTAAGAGCACTGGCGCGAAATGATTTTTCACAAGCGCTGTCTATTCGTCCTGATATGCCAGAAGTTTTTAACTACCTGGGGATTTACCTAACGCAGGCAGGCAATTTCGATGCTGCCTATGAAGCGTTTGATTCTGTACTAGAGCTTGATCCAACTTACAACTACGCGCGTTTGAACCGAGGTATCGCCCTGTATTACGGTGGCCGATTCTCGTTAGCGCAGGATGATCTGCAGGCGTTTTATCGAGACGATCCAAATGATCCCTTCCGTTCGTTATGGCTTTATCTTGCGGAGCGAGAAATCAATCCAAAGAATGCCGACGTAGCGCTTCAACAGCGTTATGACAAAGCGGACAGAGGGCAATGGGGATGGAATATCGTCGAATTCTACCTGGGCAAAATCAGCGAATCTACGCTGATGGAACGCCTCAAGGCAGAAGCAACGGATAACACTTCGCTCGCTGAGCATCTCAGTGAAACTGACTTCTATTTAGGTAAACATTACCTAAGTCTGGGGGACAAGAACAGCGCCGCGGCACTGTTCAAACTGACGGTAGCTAACAATGTCCATAACTTTGTTGAGCACCGCTATGCATTGTTGGAATTGGCGCTTTTGGGCCATGAGCAAGACGACCTATCAGAATCGGACCAGCAATAGCTGACGACACCAATCAGCCTTTTAATCATGGTATTTACCATTTTTAAGCGCCTTAACGGGCGAGGGTTGCTTTGTTCGTTTTATAATCTAATTTGAGCCGGTTCACACTTTTCAATGAAAATGACTGAAAATTTTCTCGACGAGTTATGTAGACTGGCTGCCATTATTAATGAGGCACGTGTACATGACTACTGAGCTTGAAACCTCTTTTGCTGACCTGGGGCTGTCTGCTCCGATCATTTCTGCCCTTACTGATTTGGGCTACGAAAAACCTTCACCAATCCAGGCTGAGTGTATTCCTCACCTGTTAAGTGGCCGCGACGTTCTGGGTATGGCTCAGACAGGTTCCGGTAAAACAGCCGCATTCTCTTTACCGCTGCTGCACAATATTGATGCTTCACTGAAAGCACCACAAATTCTTGTTCTGGCACCTACCCGCGAACTGGCGGTTCAGGTTGCTGAAGCAATGACTGATTTCTCTAAACACATGCATGGCGTGAATGTGGTTGCCCTTTATGGCGGCCAGCGCTATGACGTCCAGTTGCGCGCACTGCGTCAGGGACCACAAGTTGTTGTGGGTACACCGGGCCGCCTGCTGGACCACCTGAAACGCGGCACCCTGAACCTCTCTAACCTGAGTGGCCTGGTGCTGGACGAAGCTGATGAAATGCTGCGTATGGGCTTCATCGAAGACGTCGAAACTATCATGGCGCAGATCCCGGCTGAACATCAGACCGCGTTGTTCTCTGCAACTATGCCAGAAGCTATCCGTCGCATTACCCGTCGCTTCATGAAAGATCCTCAGGAAGTGCGTATCCAGTCAAGCGTAACCACGCGTCCTGACATCAGCCAGAGCTACTGGTCTGTCTACGGTCTGCGCAAAAACGAAGCGCTGGTGCGTTTCCTGGAAGCAGAAGATTTTGATGCGGCGATCATCTTCGTTCGTACCAAAAACGCAACGCTGGAAGTGGCTGAAGCGCTGGAACGCAGTGGCTACAGCAGTGCTGCACTGAACGGTGACATGAATCAGGCACTGCGCGAGCAGACTCTGGAACGTCTGAAAGATGGCCGTCTGGACATTTTGATCGCAACCGACGTGGCAGCACGTGGTCTCGATGTAGAACGTATCAGCCTGGTTGTTAACTACGACATCCCGATGGACTCAGAATCTTACGTTCACCGTATCGGTCGTACCGGTCGTGCTGGCCGTGCGGGTCGCGCACTGCTGTTCGTTGAGAACCGTGAACGTCGTTTGCTGCGTAACATTGAACGCACCATGAAGCTGACCATTCCAGAAGTTGAAATCCCAACTGCAGAAGTTCTGGGCGAACGTCGTCTGGCTAAGTTTGCAGCGAAAGTTCAGCAACAACTGGAAAGCAGCGATCTGGATCAATACCGTGCGCTGCTGGCGAAACTGCAACCTGCAGAAGAGCTGGACGTTGAAACACTGGCGGCGGCACTGTTGAAAATGGCACAGGGCGAACGTCCTTTGATCGTTGCAGCGGATCCGGTCTTCAAAAGCCGTCCACCACGTCGTGAATTCGAAGAACGTGGTGACCGCGGTGATCGTGGCGATCGTCGTGACCGTCCGGTACGTAGCAATGATCGTCCTGTACGTGATGGCGACAGCCCACGTCGTGAGCGTCGTGACGCTGGCGAAATGGAACTGTATCGCATCGAAGTGGGTCGTGACGATGGCGTTGAAGTTCGTCACATCGTTGGCGCTATCGCTAACGAAGGCGACATCAGCAGCCGTTACATCGGTAACATCAAGCTGTTCGGTACGCACTCTACTATCGAATTGCCGAAAGGTATGCCGGGCGAGATCCTGTCTCACTTCACCCGTACACGTATCCTGAATAAACCGATGAACATGCAGTTGATCGGTGATGCGGTGCCACAGGCTCCACGTCGTGATCGTCCGGCCGGTGCTGGCGGTGAGCGTCGTGGTAACGGTGCTCCGCGTCCGTTCAACGGTGAACGTCGTGAAGGTGCCCGTGGTACTGGTGCTCCACGTACTTTCAGTGGTGACCGTCGTGAAGGCGCTTCAGCCGCAGGTGACCGTCGTCCGCCAAGCCGCGCACCACGTCGTACTTCTGACGCATAATCTGATTTCAGTTCGCTGATCCTCAGATAATAAAAAACCAGCCTTCATCAGGCTGGTTTTTTTTCGTCTGCAATTTACGGGGCCGGTTAGCCAATACGCTGCGCTTTAACCAGTTCACCTTGAAGCTGTGAAACAATCTCGAATGAATGCAGGCGTGCCTGATGATCAAAAATCTGGCCGTTGATCATCAGTTCATCGGCTTCGGTTTCACGCAGAATATTTTGCAAACCCTGACGCACCGTTTCTTTGTTGCCGACTACCGACATACGCAGCGCATTATCCACGCCAAAACGTTCCTGAGCGGACCATAAGCTTTCGATGTTATCGACCGGCGCAGGCAGTTTGCCCGGCATGCCGCGACGCAAATTGATGAACTGCTGCTGATTAGAGGTGAACATCCGGCGCGCTTCTTCATCCGTATCGGCAGCAATGGCATTGATACAGACCATTGCGTGCGGTTTCTCAAGCTGCGCGGAAGGCTGGAACTTGCTGCGGTAAATCGCTAACGCCTGATACAGCATGTCTGGTGCGAAATGTGAGGCGAAGGCAAATGGCAGGCCGAGGGCCGCCGCCAGTTGAGCGCTGTACAGGCTGGAGCCGAGTAACCAGATCGGCACATGCAAACCCTGGCCGGGCACGGCCTGAACCGGCTGCTGAGGCTGAACATCACCGAAGTACATCTGCAATTCCTGCACATCCTGCGGGAAGTTATCGATTTCACCGGAAAGATGGCGGCGCAGGGCAATCATGGTGCGCTGATCGGTACCCGGCGCACGGCCCAGCCCCAGATCCACACGGTTCGGATAGAGCGTGGCGAGCGTACCGAACTGTTCTGCAATCACCAGCGGTGAGTGGTTTGGTAGCATCACGCCGCCGGAACCCACACGAATCGTTTTCGTCCCACCCGCGATATACCCCAGCAGCACAGAGGTTGCCGCACTGGCGATGCCGGTCATATTGTGGTGCTCTGCCATCCAGTAACGCTGGTAGCCCCATTTCTCGGCATGCTGTGCCAGATCCAGTGAACACTGGAATGCGCGGGCAGGATCCGCGCCTTGCGGAACCGGTGCCAGATCGAGAACGGAAAGGGGAACGGTGTTTTTATCAGACATAATCGCAGCTCACTCTTAATGGAGGTGAGGGGAGAAAGTATTCACTCCGCTCATAATTAGAACGAGTATTACCCAATGCTGACGTATTGAATACGGCATTTGTGCTCTTAAATGCCGTTTAAACATCCTAAAATCAGATTGAAATAACTTAAACTATCATTTCAGCCAATATGTTGTTTTGTGTTAAAAACGGGCAAACAAAAAGGGTGTCGCACCGATGAGTAAACGAATTTTATTGACCCTCCTGCTGGTCGCCGTTGCGGTTTCTCTGGCGGTGCTGTTTCGGGCGCACAATCAGGATCTCTTGTTACAGGGCGAAGTTGACGCGCCGGAAGTGATTGTGGCGTCGAAAGCTAAGGGCCGCGTCATAGAACGCCATGTGGAACGCGGCGACGATGTCAAAGCCGGGCAGCTATTGATCACCCTCGACAGCCCCGAGCTGATGGCGCAGTTGCGCGCGGCCGAAGCGGCGCGCGATCAGGCAAAAGCCCAGCTTGATCTTTCCATTAACGGCACCCGTGAAGAAAGTATCCGTAACCTGAAAGCCACGCTGGCGCAGTCGCAGGCGGAATACATTAATGCACGTGATCTTTATAACCGTAATGCCAAAGTGGCGACTAAAGGCTTTATTTCTGCTTCTGATTTAGAAGATTCCCGCCGTGCCCGCGACAGTGCTTATCAGCAGGTATTAGTCGCCAAAGCTAATCTGGATGAAGGCGTCAACGGCGACCGCGTTGAGCAACGTGAAAGCTATGCCGCCCAGTTGCGTCAGGCGGAAGAAGATCTGCTGGAAGTGAAAGCGCAAACCGATGATTTGCAGGTTAAAGCACCGGTTGATGGTGAAGTCGGGCCAGTTCCCGTGGAAGTCGGCGAGCTGCAAAATGCCTCGAGTCCGTTACTGACGTTAGTCCGTCTGCCTGATGCGTATTTCGTGTTTAACCTGCGGGAAGATATTCTGGCGGGCGTGCGTAAAGGCGATAAAGTCCAGATGCGCGTTCCGGCGCTGAATAACCAGATGATCGAAGCTGAAGTGCGCTACATTGCGCCGCTCGGCGATTATGCGACCAAACGTGCCACGCGTGCGACCGGCGACTTTGATTTAAAAACCTTTGAAGTGCGTCTGTACCCTGCGAAACCGGTGCCCGGATTACGACAGGGCATGAGCGCGTTGTGGCAATGGAAAGCTAAGTGAGACCGGTCAAAGCGCCGCGCAGTGAAAGGGTAAAAGCCGCATGGCGCTGTTTCAATCGGGCTTTTACCCGCGAGACCCGGCACGCTTTCCGCAAGCCGGTGATTCACTGGTTGTGCTGGATTTTCCCTTTGCTGCTTTTCGGGCTCATCAGCAGCAACTTTTCGGAAGGCACTTTGCTGGATTTACCGGTTTCTGTGGTCGACAACGATCACAGCCCGCTGTCCAAAACGCTGATCCGTAAACTGGACGCCGGTTCCCATGCGCACGTGCAGGCTTTCGGGGGCGGCTTACCGGAAGCGGAATACCGTCTGCGTACCGCGCAGGATTACGCGCTTTTGTATATTCCCAACGACTTTGAAGCCGACGTGCTGGCTGGAAAACAGCCCAGCGCGGTGCTCTATTACAACGCTTTATTCTATGGTGCCGGACTGTACTCCACTCAGGATTTCAGCGGACTGATCACCGAACTTAACACCCGTTACCGTTCAATCATTGCGACAGAAATGGGCAAAACGCTGCCGTCGCTGGCAAGCGTCGATGTCTCTTATGGCAGCTTGTTTAACGCCAGCGGCAGCTACATCTATTACCAGCAATTTGCCGCGACCATTCACCTGCTGCAATTGTTTACAGTAACCTGCATGATCTACGTGATGGCGCGCAGTCAGGCCTTACTCAGCGCGCCTTCTTTCACTCTGGCATTGCTCGGTAAACTCGCACCGTATACGTTGTGTTTCACCACTTTGCTGATGGTGGAAATCGCTATGCTGGTCGGGTTCTTTGACGCACGTGTCAGCGGTAATCCCTTATATATGCTGCTGATCGGTTTTTTCTATGTGATCGCCGCACAAAGCCTTGGATTGCTGCTTTTCACCTTCACCAAAACCACGATCACGGCTTACACCATGATGGGGATTTTCGTCAGTATCGCGCTGACATTCTCGGGAATGGCGGTACCGGTACTGTCGATGCCACTGCCCGCCCGTATTATCTCCGGCATCGAACCCCTGAGTTACGCACTGGCCGCCATGTTTGACGTTTTCCTGCGCGAAGTGTCGGTGCGCGGCATCCTGATGGTGTGCTGCATCCTGCTGATCTATCCGCTGCTGACCAGTTTGCTGGTACGTAAACGCCTGTATATGCGGATGAAACAACAGGAGCCAGGACAATGACCGGTCGCGAATGGGTTAAAACCTGGTGGAAAACCTTCGGTAAAGTGCTCACCGGTTTGCTCGATAAACCGATGTGGATGATGTTGCTGCTTTCACTGTGCGTGATGAGTCTGGTGTATGCCAACCGTACGGTGTGGGATTTGCCCGTCGCGGTGATCGACCAGGATCACAGCACCGCCAGTCGCATGCTGGCCCGTCAGCTTGATGCGGGATCGAAAATTGCCACTGTCGCTTATGACAATCTGGCGGAAGCGGAACACGATCTGGCGCTGCGAAAACTGTTCGCGGTGATCATCATGCCGGTCGATCTGGAGAAGAAGATCCTCGCCGGACAAAACATCGTGATCCCGGTGTATGGCGATGCGACTAACCGGCTGGCAAACGGGCAAATCCAGCAGGATGTGCTCGCGGCGTATCAGTCGATCCTCACGCAGTACAATACGGATTTGCTGCTCAGTAACGGTTTCAGTGAGCGTCAGGCCAGCGTGGTGCTTTCCCCGATCCTCGGCCAGTCGCTTGATGTGTTTAACCCTGGCATCAGTTTTGCCGCGATTATTTTCCCCGGCTTGCTGGTGATGTTATTGCAGCACTCGCTGCTGATCGCCAGCGTGCGTGTCAGTATTGTGCTCAATAGCGGGCCTGCCGGGAAACCTTCGATCCCGGCTTTTCTGGGGGGGATTTCGGCGCTGATCCCGGTCTGGCTGTTTCTGTCGATCGTATTGTTTGTGCTGTGGCCGTGGGTATTGGGTTACCGGCAAACGGCCACCATTCCTGAAATTTTGCTGCTGACCTTCCCGTTCCTGCTGGCGGTTCTGGGCTTAGGAAAACTGGTGACGGAATGCCTGCGCAGCGTGGAGCTGATTTACCTGACGCTGGCCTTCCTGACCACGCCGGTGTTCTATATTTCCGGTACCATCTGGCCGTTGCAGGCGATGCCAGCGTGGGTTCGGGCCATTTCTTCGATGCTCCCTTCAACGTGGGCGACTAAAGCGATTGCCGGTGTGAATCAGATGGGATTGCCGTTTAAGGATGTCGGCGGTGACATTATGATGCTGCTGATCCTCTGCGTGTTTTACACATTCATCGGCATTGCCGTGGGCATGCTGCGCGATGGTGTCCGGCTGCGCGCGATGTTCCGGCCGAAGCATCCCCGCGCATAAAAAATCTATGGTCACCCCCTTTTTTGCAACGTTGATTTTGATTTATAATGGGCTTGCTTAAATCTATACGGCGTCTGATGGGCAACCTTACGTTGCCCGCGCCACGATGAAGTCCGCGCCTGCAGAACCTTAAAAAGCGGACGGCTTCAAAGAGCCATTTTTTATGTCAGGTTCATCCGCAGGTCGCTGTGCCGTTCATGTCATCAATAATCAGTCGTCGCAAAACCAGAAAGTCACTGCGTAACGCCTAAGAGCTAACAGTTCGTCCCTGTTGGCTCTTTTTATTGGATAAAAGCTGTACGATGGGTTGTCACCGACCAGGCTATTCGGGCCAGTTTGTTGGCTAACCCGCAGGCCACTACGTTCGAGTGATGCCGCGAGAGCTGGGCCTTCACCCAGTCAGCCAGCCGCCCCTGATTGTGTTCAAGTCGTTGCATAAAAGCGCGAGCGCATTGCACCAGAAGACGTCGCAGATTTTTATCCCCGCGCTTACTGATGCCCATTAGCGTACTTTTWCCGCCAGTGCTGTACTGACGTGGGACTAACCCCGTCGATGCAGCAAAGTCCCTGCTGCTGGCATAACTTTTTCCATCGCCAAGCTTCGTGGCTAAAAGGCTTGCCGTGATAAGTCCAACGCCGGGGATAGTCAGCAAGCGCTGYGCGGTATCGTCATCCGCCATGTGGGTTTTTAACTCTTGTTCGAGTTCTTCAATCTGTTCAGTGAGGTAGGCRTAATGCTGATGGAGACGCATAAGTAATCGCGCTAAATAAGGCGGCAGTTCGTGCTCTTCAAGCACCGCRGCAAGACGCCTGATAACCGCGRTGCCGCGC
>NZ_JBFUHK010000049.1:0-28627 GCF_056402435.1 Rahnella sp. P4_A8
CGCTGCCGAACGCTGCCGAAACTCACCCGTAAACTGCAAAACTATCGTGGCGGCGGCATGAGCGGTTCGGTCGCGGTGGACTTCGGGCTGGATGACGATGCGCTGACGCTGGAATGGTCCATCGGCGGTCTGGATGAGCTGGTTCTGCAGCAATGGGGCAGCACATCAGACATTCCGCTGCGGTTTGCCGGTTCATTGCAGCGCGACGACACCGGTGATGTCTCCGCAGTCGAAGTGATGATGCGCGGCYGTCACAAAGAGTTTGATTTCGGTGAGTACAAACAGGGTGAAGACACTGAAACCAAAGTCACCACCCAGTGTACGTATTTCAAACTGACCATCGATGGCAAAGAGCTGATTGAGATCGACACCGTCAATATGGTCGAAGTCGTCAACGGCGTTGACCGTCTGGCGGAACACCGTACCGCACTCGGCCTGTAATTCCCTCCTAAAGCCGGCAGTCATTGCCGGCTTCATTTCCCACTCAAGCAGGAAAACACATGAACCCGACTGACATTAATGACAACACCGTGATTCTTGACGTTCCGCTCAAACGCGGCGAGATGGAAATCACCGAAGTTCAGGTCACCAGACCCACTGCGGGCAGCTTACGCGGTATCGGTCTTGCGGCACTGGCGAACGCGGATGTAGACGCGCTGATCACCATTTTACCGCGCATCACCTATCCGAACCTGACCAAAGAAGAGTGCTCGCGCCTGGAGCTGCCGGATCTGATTGCGCTGGCAGGTAAGGTGATAGGTTTTTTATCGCCGAAACCGGTGGCGTAAGTATTGCGCCCCGCCTCACCGTGGATGACCTGATGGCAGATATCGCGGTGATATTTCACTGGCCGCCGTCCGAGATGGACGGTATGTCACTCACCGATCTGCTGAACTGGCGACATAAGGCACTGCAACGCAGCGGAGTAAAAACAGATGAGTAATCTCGAACAGTTACCTCACACGCTGGAAAAAATAAATCAGGATCTGGCCGCCTTCAGGGCCGAAACCGACAAGGTCAGAGAAAACCTGCTGATGCTGCCCGGGAAGACATTATTCAGCGTCGTCTCAGAAGACATCACTGATGCTTCCCTTCAGTTTGAAAAGTCGCTTTTCGCCCCGGACAGCGAAACCGAAACGCAGGCATTTTCCGGCCTGAAAAAGGCGGTGGCCAGCCAGCCGGCAGAAAAGTTGCGGCAGCAACGCCCGATGCAAATGGAACAGAAAGGGCTGGAGATCGGGCAACAGTTTAAAAATCGCGAACTGAAAATTGGCCAGTTAAAAAATATCAGCTCATCAGTCCTTTCCTTTGCACAACCGAAACTGGCGCTGGCGCAAACTTTTCTCAAACCGGGTGCAGATCTGGAGGCCGGGCTGGCTGAAGTGCAGTCGGTCCTCGGACTGAAAAATGACGATCCGCACATTGCCGCTCTGCGTCAGCAAAGTCTTTCGATGGCGGCTTCCGGCCATTCGCCAGCGGAGGTTGTGGCCAGACAGCAGGCATTAGCGAAAGGCGGAATGAATGCCGATCAGGTTCTGGAACAAACACCGGCGGCACTGAATGGCGCAACGCCTGCTGCGCAGATGGCGGTGACCGTGAAAGGCGACAATCTGGATGGCGATATCACTAAGTTATTTGCCACCTGGGACACTATCCGTATCAATCTTTTTGACGGACAAAGTGCCGCCCTGCGAGAACTGACGCAAACGGCTACCAGCTGGCTGGGCACGATCAATACCTGGATCACCGATAATCCTATGCTGGTGAATTCCCTGCTCGGTCTGGCATTAGGCATCACGGGCATTGTCGGCGGTATGGGTGCGCTCGGCATGGTCATCGCGCCAGTGCTCAGCGGCATCAGTATGCTGATGGCGGGAGCCGGTTTACTTGGGACTATTTTTACCGGTACCGGTGGCATGATTGCCGCAGCGTTCACGGCCATCGGGCTGCCACTTCTGCCCGTCATCGCACTGATTGCCGGGATCGGTATCGCCGTAGTGAAACTTTGGGAGCCGATCAGTGCCTTTGTCGGCGGAGTAATTGACGGATTTACTGCGGCAATGGGGCCAATAAGTGGCGCGTTTACACCGTTCAAAACCGCGCTGGGATGGATTACGGATTTGTTTGAGCCAATCCACTTCACTCAGGACACCCTGAGCGGCTTCACTGATATCGGCAAAGGGGTCGGAGAAGCGATCGCAGAGATTTTCGTCACGCTGAATAAAGCCGTCTCTCAAATCGGCGAAGTCTTTAGCTGGGCGAAAAAAGGATGGGACTCCATTTTTGGTGACAGTGAACCCGCTGAACGCCCGGATATTTCAACACCGCCCTTAGATGGCATCTCCCCAACCGGCGGTGCGCTGAACCTGTATCAGCCAGCTAAAAGCAGCGTGGCCAACAACCTGACGGATAACCGGGCAACGACGGTAAATTTAAGTTTCACAGCTACCCCGGAGACGGATCATAACCAGGTCAGAGCCTGGATCGAGGATTCCATTAACCAGCGGGAATGGAACAATACCAACAATCTCCTCAGCCAGTACAACAACGGAGGGATTTACTCATGATGATGTCGCTGGGTTTATTTGTGTTTAAGTTGAGCACGCTGCCCTATCAGAATACGAACCGTCAGGTGAACTATGGCTGGGGGGCGAACGCGCGTTTCGGACAGCGTCCGGTCTCTCAGTTTCTCGGGCTGGGTGAGGAAACGATAAAAATCACCGGGCAATTATTGCCTGAAATGACCGGCGGCATGCGCTATTTGCAGGCACTGCAGAGCATGGCAGATTCAGGGCGGGCATGGCCGCTCATTGAAGGCAGTGGCACGATTTACGGCATGTTCGTTATCAAAAGTATAGCCAATGACAATGCCGAGTTTACTTCCAGCGGCCAGGCGCGAAGCATCAATTTCACGCTCAATCTGACGCGCGTCGATGAATCGCAGGCCGCCATGTTCGGCGATCTGCTGACCCAGGCCGAGGGCTTATATAACAAGGCCAGTTCGGCACTCAACAATTTCGCCAGCGGAGTCTGATCATGCTTACTGATTTGCAGCTACCCGTTGGCGCACGCATCACGCCCGCATTCACGCTGACGATAAAAAATAAGGTGCTGGAAGAAAATATCTCTGCTCGGATCATCAGTTTATCTGTCACGGATAACAGCGGTTTTACCGCAGACACATTGAATTTAACCTTCGATGACAGCGACGGGCAATTGCAAATGCCCGTTCGCGGCACCGTTTTGCATCTGCATCTGGGATGGTCGAAACAGGCGCTCTATGACTGCGGCTATTTCACGGTCGATACAGTCACTCATTCCGGCTCTCCGGACAAAATAGGAGTGGTTGCCCGCAGCGCAGATTTCCGCGGTTCCTTTGATAACAAAATCAGCCAGTCTTACGATGATTACACGCTCGGCGCGATTGTCAGAATCATTTCAAGCCGGAATAAATTAGATCTGCCAGTAATCCCGCAGGAACTTGATAGCGTTAAGATCCCGCATATTGACCAGACCAGCGAAACGGACAGCTACTTTCTCACCCGGCTGGCACAACGTTACGGTGCGCAGGTAACGGTTAAAAACGGCGCAATTTTATTTTTTAAAGCAGGCACCGGTCGAACCTCTTCCGGACAAGCAATCCCCTGGAAAACCATTGTCCGCAGCGACGGCGATAACCACAACTATCAGATGGTCGATAAGAAGGCATACGATGGCGTGAAGGCGCAGTGGCATGATCTCAAAACGGCGACCACCAGCAATGTTGCTCTCAAGCGTTCGCCCGCAGAAGGCAAAGAAACCCAGCCTGCCAGTTACATCGCGGGATCCGGGACAAATGTTCTTGAACTGGGCAAAATATTTCCTGACGAAGAGACTGCTAAGCGGGCTGCGGATTCAGTGTTCAATCAGATTCAGAATGATGCCGCAACATTCAGCATACGGCTGGCCCTGGGACGTGCTGATTTGAGTGCGCAATCTCCGGTCAATGTGCAAGGGTTTAAAGACGTGATCGACAGTCAGCGCTGGGTGATTGATTCCGCTCTGCATGAGATTAATGAGAAAGGTTTTACTACTAAATTGATTCTGAAACCTTATGTTGCAGATATCACTTATCAGTCTTCAATTTTGCAATTATAACTTGCTTTTGCGAGTTATGAGTTCATAATTACCTCATCGCTTACCTGTTATGCCGGAGGTTTTTATGATGCATTGTCCACTTTGCGGAAAAGTAGCCCATACACGTTCGAGCCGCTATCTGAGTGAATCGACCAAGGAACGCTATCATCAGTGCCAGAATATCAAATGCAGTTGTACTTTTGCGACGCATGAATCAGTCGCCCGGGTTATCTCAAAACCGGGTAGCCAACCTGCCACTGCGTAGCCATTTTGTAGTCACTGATGTAAAAAAAAGGGGTTAGCCGATGGCTAACCCCTTGTTCTATATTAACTAGTAGATGTCGCGTTAGCGATACCTTAGTTAAGACGCTCTTTAATACGAGCAGACTTACCAGTACGCTCACGCAGGTAGTACAGTTTAGCTTTACGAACGGCGCCACGACGTTTAACAGTAATGCTGTCGATTACCGGGGAGTGAGTCTGGAATACACGCTCAACACCTTCGCCGTTAGAAATTTTGCGAACAGTGAATGCAGAGTGCAGACCGCGGTTACGAATAGCGATAACCACGCCCTCGAATGCCTGCAGACGCTTTTTAGAACCTTCAACGACCCATACCTTAATTTCCAGAGAATCACCTGGACGGAATGCAGGTACGTCTTGCTTCATCTGCTCTTGTTCGATTTGTTTAATGATATTGCTCATAATATGTCTCTTACCCTAGGTAAACTGATATATCGGGACGGCCTCGCGTTATGCTTTGGCGTTCCCTTCATAGTTTTGTTGACTGAGCCGATGTTCCTTTTGGAACTCTCTCAGCAACACCTCTTGCTCGTCAGTCAGAGCTAGGTTTTCCAGAAGTTCAGGTCTTCTAAGCCAGGTTCGACCCAGCGACTGTTTCAGGCGCCAGCGACGTATATCAGCGTGGTTGCCCGACAGTAAAACTGACGGTACCTCCATGCCTTCCAACACTTCAGGGCGGGTATAATGGGGACAATCCAACAATCCGTCAGCGAAAGAATCTTCTTCTGCTGAAGCCTGACGACCCAGAACGCCCGGTATAAAGCGGGAAACTGAATCAATCAGAGTCATTGCCGGCAACTCTCCACCGCTAAGAACATAATCGCCAATTGACCATTCTTCATCAATTTCGGTTTTAATTATGCGCTCATCGATCCCTTCATAACGGCCACAAACCAGAATAATTTTCTGATGGGCCGCCAGCTCGCAAACACCGGTTTGATCCAGTTTGCGCCCCTGAGGTGAAAGATAAATCACCTTCACACCTTCGCCTGCCGCTGCTTTTGCTGCATGAATAGCTTCCCGTAAGGGTTGCACCATCATCAGCATTCCGGGACCACCGCCATAAGGGCGCTCATCCACGGTACGATGTCGATCGTATGCGAAGTCACGAGGACTCCAGCAATTTACGCTCAACAGGCCATTCTTAACTGCCCGGCCAGTTACCCCGTAATCCGTAATTGCGCGGAACATTTCAGGAAACAGGCTAATTATACCAATCCACATAGCCTACCCCTTCCAAATGTTTGACCGCTCAACCAGACGTTGTTTACATCAGTAAACACTACGGAGGTCAAAAACCAGGATCCCAATCTACTTCAACAGTGCGAGTAGCGAGATCGACTTTCTTGATAACCTGCCCATCGAGGAACGGAATCAACCGCTCCTTGAGTCCGAAGGCATCTTTCAGGTTGGCTTTAACTACCATCACATCGTTAGAACCGGTTTCCATCATATCGATGATTTTGCCCAGTTCGTAACCGGAAGTTGTCACTACCTGGCAACCGAAAAGGTCTTTCCAGTAGTAGTCACCGTCTTCCAGTGGAGGCAGTTGCTTTGAATCGACGACAATTTCGCAATTAGTCAGAAGATTCGCGGCATCCCGATCATCAACGCCTTTGACTTTGATAATCAGGTCCTGAGTGTGGCGTTTCCAGCCTTCCAGCTCGACAACTTGCCACTTACCGGCACGCTGGATAAACCAGGGCTGGTAGTCAAAGATGCTTTCAGCGTCTTCGGTGGATGAAAACACTCTGAGCCAACCACGAATGCCGTACGTTGAACCCATTTTGCCAAGAACTAACGGCTCAGCGGGTACCACTGGATTGGATTGCTTGCTCATTGCCACCACCGCGACAGATTAAGCTGCTTTCTTAGCGTCTTTGATCAGCGCAGAAACGCGATCAGAAACGGTAGCACCCAGACCAACCCAATGGGCAACACGGTCCAGATCCATACGCAGTGCTTCAGCCTGGCCAGAAGCCAATGGGTTGAAGAAACCTACGCGTTCGATGAAACGACCGTCACGAGCGTTGCGGCTGTCGGTCACTACTACTTGATAAAACGGACGCTTTTTTGCGCCGCCACGTGCTAAACGAATTGTTACCATAACATCCTCTTTAGTTAATAAAACAACCAGACCCCATCGGGGAACGGGGTCTGGTTGCAATATAAAAAGCCCGAAAATTTTACTCATTTTGGCGCAAAAAGCAATCTAAAGCGTAGAAACCTTAGCCACCATTTTGCATGAGCCACCTATATGGCTGATATATAGGCAGTGACGTCGATTAACGGCCAGGGAAACCTGGTGGCATCATACCTTTCATGCCACGCATCATTTTCGCCATGCCGCCACTCTTCATTTTCTTCATCATGCGCTGCATATCGTCGAACTGCTTAAGTAAGCGGTTGACGTCCTGCACTTGCATGCCGGAACCCATCGCGATACGACGCTTACGGGAACCTTTAATAATTTCTGGCTTAGCGCGCTCTTTCAGCGTCATCGAGTTGATGATCGCTTCCATCCGCACCAGCACTTTGTCATCCATCTGGGATTTGACGTTATCCGGCAACTGACCGACACCCGGCAGTTTGCTCATCATACTCGCCATGCCGCCCATATTACGCATTTGCTTGAGCTGCTCGAGAAAATCGGTCAGGTCAAAGCCGTCGCCTTTCTTGAGTTTGCTGGCCAGTTTTTCAGCCTGCGCGCGGTCAACTTTGCTCTCAATATCTTCGATAAGAGAGAGAACGTCGCCCATACCCAGAATACGGGAGGCAATACGATCCGGATGAAACGGCTCCAGCGCATCGGTTTTTTCACCCATACCCAGGAATTTAATCGGCTTGCCGGTGATGTGACGAATCGACAGCGCAGCACCGCCGCGGGCATCACCGTCGACTTTTGTCAGGATCACACCGGTCAACGGCAGCGCCTCATTAAACGCTTTCGCGGTATTCGCGGCATCCTGACCGGTCATAGCATCGACCACAAACAGGGTTTCAACCGGATTAATCGCGGCATGTACCTGTTTGATTTCGTCCATCATCGCTTCGTCGACGTGTAAACGGCCGGCGGTATCGACAATCAGCACGTCGTAGAATTTCAGTTTCGCCTGCTGCAGGGCGCGGCTAACGATATCAACCGGCTTCTCCTGTGCATCAGACGGGAAGAAATCCACTTCAACTTGCTGCGCCAGGGTTTCCAGCTGTTTGATCGCCGCAGGGCGATAAACGTCGGCGGACACCACCAGTACTTTTTTCTTTTTCTTTTCTTTCAGGAATTTCGCCAGTTTACCGACGCTGGTTGTTTTACCTGCACCTTGTAAACCCGCCATAAGAACCACGGCCGGAGGCTGCGCCGCTAAGTTAAGCTCGGTGTTCGCCTCGCCCATCGCAGTTTCCAGTTCTTTCTGGACAATTTTGACGAATTCCTGCCCCGGCGTCAGACTCTTATTGACCTCATGGCCAACAGCGCTTTCCTTCACCCGGCTGATGAAGTCACGTACGACCGGCAGCGCAACGTCCGCTTCCAGTAAGGCCATACGCACTTCACGTAATGTCTCTTTGATATTTTCTTCGGTCAGCCGCCCGCGGCCGCTGATATTGCGCAGTGTGCGCGACAATCGATCGCTTAAATTCTCAAACATCGTCTCTTGCTCAACGTAATGACAGGCCGCTTTTGCGACGTAATTGCGGGATTATAACACGAAGCGCGGACGATCTCTGCTTTGGCATCTCAGATAGGTTGGAGCGTGACGCGGGTAACGTTATACTGCGGTTCTCATTCACTTTTCGATGCTACCGAAACGCTATGTCAGTTTTTGCTCTCGTCGCCATGTTGGCCTATCTGCTCAGCCTTGCACTGATCATTCCGAGCATCATCCGGAAGAACAGCGCATACCGGCGTTTAGCACTGATTTCCGTTGTGGTGGCACTTGTTTGCCACGCTGTCGCATTGCAGCAACGTATTTTCGACGTCAGCACCGGCCAGAACCTCAGCCTGGTCAATATCGGTTCGGTGGTCAGTTTAATCATCGGAACGGTGATGACCATCGTAGCCTCGCGCAATCGCGGCTGGTTTGTTTTGCCAATTGTTTACAGCTTTTCGCTGATCAATCTGGCGTTCGTGACGTTTCTTCCTGGCGAATTCATCACGCATCTTGAAGAAAGCAAAGGCTTACTGGTACATATCGGCCTGGCATTATTCTCTTATGCCACGCTGATGATTGCCGCCCTTTACGCGTTGCAACTGGCGTGGCTGGATTATCAGCTAAAGAATAAACGCCTGACGTTTACGGCTGATATGCCGCCGTTAATGAGTATTGAACGCAAACTTTTTCACATCACTCAGATTGGCGTTATTTTACTGACGCTGACGTTGTGCACCGGATTACTTTATCTGAACAACCTGTTCAGCCCAGAGAATATCGACAAGGCTGTCTTATCGATACTGGCATGGTTTGTTTATATCGTTCTGCTGTGGGGCCATTATCACGAAGGCTGGCGTGGCCGTCGCGTGGTATGGTTCAGCATGGCGGGCGCCATCCTGCTTACTCTTGCCTATTTTGGCAGTCGCCTGATCCAGCAAATCATGGTTCATTAATTAAAAGGAATACCCGTTGGAGCACGTCTCAACAACAACCCTGATCATCACATTGATCATCATGGTGGTGGTTTCGGCTTATTTTTCAGCCTCCGAAACCGGTATGATGACACTCAACCGTTACCGGTTACGTCACCTGGCTAAACAGGGTAACCGCGCGGCGCGTCG
The DNA here is from genome assembly GCF_056402435.1 of Rahnella sp. P4_A8. Lineage (NCBI taxonomy): Bacteria > Pseudomonadati > Pseudomonadota > Gammaproteobacteria > Enterobacterales > Yersiniaceae > Rahnella > Rahnella sp. P4_A8. Next base: position 9,191 of record NZ_JBFUHK010000049.1, read on the forward strand.
CGTCGAAAAGCTGTTAAAACGCCCGGACCAGCTGATCAGTCTGGTACTTATCGGTAACAACCTGGTCAACATCCTTGCTTCCGCTCTGGCAACCATTGTGGGCATCCGTCTTTACGGCGATGCCGGTGTAGCGATTGCCACGGGTGTACTGACATTTGTCGTACTGCTGTTTGCAGAAGTGCTGCCTAAAACATTTGCCGCCCTGAATCCTGAACGCATCGCGTTTCCGAGCAGCATTTTGTTGCGTCCGCTGCAAACCATTATGATGCCGCTGGTGTGGATCCTTAACAGTCTCTCGCGTTTGCTGATGCGAATGTTTGGTATCAAAACCACCACAAGCCTCAGTGACGCCGTCAGTAAAGAAGAGCTGCGTTCCATCGTGAACGAGTCACGCTCGAATATCTCGCGCCGGAATCAGGACATGCTGCTTTCCGTGCTTGATCTTGAGAAAGTCTCTGTTGATGACATCATGGTTCCGCGCAATGAAATCGTCGGTATTGATATCAATGACGACTGGAAATCGATTATTCGTCAGCTTACCCACTCACCTCATGGCCGTATTGTGCTTTACCGAGACTCACTCGACGACGCTATTGGGATGCTTCGTTTGCGCGAAGCTTATCGCCTGATGACCGAGAAAAAAGAGTTCACCAAAGAAAATCTGCTGCGCGCCGCTGACGAGATTTACTACATTCCGGAAGGCACGCCGCTGAATATTCAGCTGGTAAAATTCCAGCGAAATAAAAAGAAAGTGGGCATCGTGGTTGATGAATACGGTGATATTCAGGGGCTGGTAACGGTTGAGGATATCCTCGAAGAAATCGTCGGTGATTTCACGACGTCGATGTCGCCAACGCTGGCAGAAGAAGTCACGCCGCAAAGTGATGGTTCAGTACTGATCGAAGGCAGCGCGAACGTGCGGGAACTGAATAAAGCCTTTAACTGGCATCTGCCAGCCGAAGAAGCGAGAACTATCAACGGCATGCTGCTGGAAGTGCTGGAAGAGATCCCGACAATCGGTACTAATCTGCGCATTGAGGACTATGAAGTTGAGATCCTGGATGTTCAGGACAACATGATCAAACAGGTGCAGGTCCGTCCGTTACAACCGTTGCAAAGCAGTGTGAATCAGCGCTAATCCTCTGAATTTCAGACATAAAAAAGACGCGGAATTCGCGTCTTTTTTGTCATCAGCACAAACTAAAAACTAGATGTGCAGTTCGGACAATTTCTCTTTTGGCAGAGCCAGATCATCGTTATGGTTCACAACAACATCATGATCGAGAATGTGCTGTGCAATTTCCTGGGCTTCTTTCAGGGAATGCATTTCGTAAGTCCCGCACTGGTATTCATTCAGCTCAGGGATCTGGCGCTGCTCTTTCACTTTCAGAACGTCAGCCATCGCTGCTTTCCAGGAGTCAGCAACCCGTTGCTCTTCCGGCACACCAATCAGGCTCATGTAAAAACCGGTACGGCAACCCATCGGAGAAATATCAATGATTTCAACACCGTTACCGTTCAGATGATTACGCATGAAACCCGCGAACAGGTGCTCGAGCGTGTGGATACCACGTTCCGGCATCACTTCAATATTCGGGCGGCAGAAACGCAGATCGAACACAGTGATCGTGTCCCCGTGCGGGGTTTTCATGGTTTTTGCGACGCGAACAGCAGGTGCTGCCATACGGGTATGGTCTACGGTAAAGCTATCCAACAGTGGCATATCGTCACCTCTCCTAAATAAATTAATTTTTTTTACGAACTCAGGAAACCTTTTCCCAGCATGCGGGTCTTAATTAGTGAAAGACGCGCATTTGTTATCATCATCCCTGTAAACAGAGATGTTTATTTGGCCACATTAATTGTGGCCTTTTTCTTTTCTACTCATTGCTACTGCCTGCATTCGCAGCCAAGTATTCTTCAAAGCTTAGCTTATCACTGGCTTCCAGTGTGCGCTGACGCTGCCATGAACCATCCTGTTCAGCCATCAGAGCGCTTTCATCCAACACTTCCAGCGGTTCACTCACCAGCATCTGACGATATTTTTCTGCCAGTTCCAGCCCGAGGTTGCCGACGCCCTGCTGTTTCAGATCCTTGAGGATGCGGGCAGAATAAGTCAGTTCAGGATCATCAAACGCAGCAACCAGCTCTTTACAAACATCCTGATAGAGATGATCGCCGTTTTGGTTATCCATGATCTGAGCCACCCGATTCAGATCAGCAAACAACGCATTGCCAACGCTGGCTAACGGCTGACGTTCATCGTTACACCCGATACCAATCGTCTGGCCCGGTTTACGTCCTTCGAGGATCACACGGTTCCAGTTTTTACGCGTACAAAGCAGCTCATCGCTGTTCATTTCCGGCGCATCCGCTAAAGCACACCATACCAAAAACAGATCCAGGAAACGCGCCTGGGTTGCATCAATCCCCACCGGAGAGAACGGGTTGACGTCCAGCGAGCGGACTTCAATATATTCGATCCCGCTGCGCATCAGCGCATCCGAAGGTGTTTCACCCGATTTGGTGACCCGTTTAGGACGGATTGGCGCATAAAGTTCGTTCTCAATCTGTAACACATTGGTGTTCAGCTGAAGATATTTACCGTCTTTTTTCACACCCATTTCCGCATATTCAGCAGACGGTGTGCGGATCGCTCTCTTCACGCCCTGAACGTAGGTGTTCAGATCATTAAAAGTGATGCCCAGATTGCTCTGTGACTTATTGGTATACCCTAAATCACTCAGACGCAGTGATGTCGCATAAGGCAGATAACACAATCCACCTTCGGTATATTCGAAAGGCAGATCCGTTTCACGTCCTTTGAGGAATGAGGAACAGATTGCAGGCGAAGCCCCAAACAGATACGGGATCACCCAACCGAAACGGTAATAGTTACGGATGAGTTTGAAATAACCTGCAGAGATCGCCTCTTTCCCGCTTTCCGTATCAGTCACGCCCAACCGCTCCTGCCAAAACGTCATCGGCAGCGAGAAATTGTAATGGATGCCGGAAATTACCTGCATCAGCGCGCCATAGCGGTTTTTCAGGCCTTCGCGATAAAGTGTCTTTAAACGCCCGATGTTCGACGAACCATATTGCGCCAGTTCGATATCCTGTCCGGATTCGATAAAGCAGGGCATGCTGAACGGCCACATACGCTCGTCACCAAGCTCACGGGCCACATGACGATGAATGTCACGGAGAAACGCCATCAGATGTTCAATATTGTCATCGACGGGCGTAATAAATTCTAATAAGGCTTCAGCAAAATCGGTGGTGATCCAGCGATGCGTCAGAGCCGCACCTAAAGATTCCGGGTGGCCCGTAGTCGCTAATGAACCGTCAGGATTAACCCGAAGCGTTTCACGCTCGATACCACGACGAATACCTTTTAATGCCTGAGGGTGGGCTTCCAGCCAGGAAAGCGCCTGAGATACATCCGGGATCAAATTGACCTCCCGCTTGGTGAAACCATTAATTTGCAAGCATACTGAATCTGCATAGATGTGACCATAATTGATAGCTGATGCCAATCTAACCGAACCATGAGAGCCCCTCCAGCGTTACAAAAGTCAAAAGGATGTAACGCACTGCTTTTCCGATAAACATGAAAAAGACGACAGGACCCCACGGCATTCGCAGCCAACCTGCTAATACGCATAACACATCACCAATCACCGGTAACCAGCTCAGCAATAACGCCGCAGGTCCGAAGCGCTTCAGCCAGCCCTGTGCAACATTGAGTCCACGTTGAGGCTTAAGCTGCGGCAAAAAGCGTCCGATGATGACGTTGGTTATGCCACCTAAGGTATTGCCAACTGATGCAGACAAAACCAGTGCCGCTGGCATTGCGCTGCCAGCTGACAATAAAGCCACTAATAAGACTTCTGAATTCCCAGGCAATAATGTGGCACTTAAAAAGCTGCTGCCGAATAAGGAAGCCAGCGCCAGGGCGCTGCTCACAGCGTACGCACGTCCACAAAATCCATATTGGCGCGTTTTGCTGCCTCAATACCGAAATCAGCATCTTCAAAGACGACACATTTTTCAGGAGGCACGCCAATCAGCTCCGCACAACGCAAAAAAGTGTCCGGTGCAGGTTTGTGATTCTTCACGTCATTGGCCCCCACAATCGCATCAAAGCAATCGCGCAGCCCTAAATGCCGTAAGAGTGCATCCGCCATCCAGTGCTCACTTCCTGTTCCTACCGCCATTGGACGCCGGCCATGATAAGCCTTCACGACATCAATCAGCGGCAGAGGACGTACGGTATCGAGCAACATTTCCTGCACGGCAGCCGTTTTCTCAGCAGCAAGAAGATGGGAGTCCATCTCAACATTATTGCTGTCTATAACAAACTTGGCGATGCGCCAGGTTGGAGAGCCATTCAGAGCGACCATGGAGTCGACATCATACCGCATGCTGTATTTGGTCAAGACCTGATGCCATGCCTTACGGTGCGTAGGTTCGGTATCCAATATGGTGCCATCCATATCAAATATTAGCCCTTCGTATCGATCGTACATCGAATGCTCCATGATCACGAAAAAACAGGAAAACTACTTTATCGCAAAGTCTGTAGAAAGTCGCATTTTGTCCACGCGCACAGCACATCAGAACACGTCAGAAAGATCAGGAAAATGAAAAAGAAGAGTGAGATACAGACGTGAAATCCAGAAAACAAAAAACCCGCCGAAGCGGGTTTTCTAATGCTGAAAGACAAAAATCACTTCAACATACACAAAATATGGTGCCCCCAGGAAGATTACTCGGCGGGGCCTCGCCCTGCGGGCCGTTGCTAAAGCAACGTTATCTTCCTTCGTGCTACCTTCATGCCGGAGGACCCTATACGAAAGTCGTCGCTCAAACACGTTTAGAATATGGTGCACCCAGGAAGATTCGAACTTCCGACCGCTCGGTTCGTAGCCGAGTACTCTATCCAGCTGAGCTATGGGTGCATTGGGTTACTACAGATTTTATTTCGGAAATTGCTAAAAGAATGGTGCACCCAGGAAGATTACTCGACTATTGTCTCGCCCTGCGGGCCGTTGCTGAAGCAACGTTATCTTTCTTCGTGCTATCTGAATGTTGAGTGCAATATAAAATCTTATCATCGCTTCAACATACACAAAATATGGTGCACCCAGGAAGATTCGAACTTCCGACCGCTCGGTTCGTAGCCGAGTACTCTATCCAGCTGAGCTATGGGTGCATTTTAAATGGCGGTGAGGCGGGGATTCGAACCCCGGATGCAGCTTTTGACCGCATACTCCCTTAGCAGGGGAGCGCCTTCAGCCTCTCGGCCACCTCACCATACGCCTCTTGCGAGTGTGCTGACTAACTTTGTTCAAGCTCATCGGCACTGCGTGGCGCACATATTACTTTCTGGCCCTTATAAGTCAAACCCTTTTTTCCTAACAATCACCCGTTTGGACATTTCACGCGCAACCTGAGCAGTTTGAACACAATAACAGGCCGCGAACGCGTAAAAAACGCCTTCATTTTTAGAAAAAGACAATTCAGGAGATAAGACACAGGAAGAAATTAAAAACTAAAACGCAGGAAAACGAGGGAAGAATAAGGGATAACACACACAAAAGAGGTTCAGCGCCTCGCCATTAGCGAGACGCCTCGTAAATCAGTAACTCGTCTGCTGTGACTTTTCAGCCTGAATACGCTGATAAATCTCTTCACGGTGAACAGAGACCTCTTTCGGCGCATTTACACCAATGCGCACCTGATTACCTTTAACACCTAATACGGTAACAGTAACCTCATCGCCAATCATGAGGGTTTCACCAACTCGGCGAGTTAGAATAAGCATTCTTTGCTCCTTGAATAATTAAAAGAGTCGGGTCTCTCAGTTTCCCGGCCATTATCGATCATAAGCGGGTAAAACGTAAGCCATGACCCCTACATAAAATGTAAGCAGCCTGCAACTTCAGCCATGAGTACTTTAAGTTTAGCCGATATCGTCATTGTCGCGACTTTAATCGCGAAGCTTACATTGCCATTAAGACTGAAAACGCCATACAGCACAATACATTATGACGTTTTCATGGTTAGCTATTTATTTCTTATTACAGCTTAGCTTCAACCCAGGCTTCAACAGTCGCCAGCGCGGCAGGCAATGCCTGTACATCGCTGCCGCCAGCCTGCGCCATATCAGGACGACCACCACCTTTGCCACCGACCTGCTGTGCCACAGAAGCAATCAGCTCACCGGCTTTAACACGATCGGTCAGATCCTTTGTGACACCTGCAATCAGGCTGACTTTGTCATCGGCAATGGTTGCCAGGACAATAATCACTGATCCTAACTGATTTTTCAGGTCATCAACCATCGTACGCAGCATTTTAGGCTCTACGTTATCCAATTGACGAACCAACAGTTTAACGCCTTTCACTTCTTTCGCCTGGCTGGACAGTGATGCACTTTCCTGCGCGGCTTGCTGACCTTTCACCTGCTGAAGTTCTTTTTCCAGCGTACGTGAACGCTCAATCAGAGAACGAATTTTATCGGTGATGCTGTTCACATCCCCTTTAACCAGATGCGCGACATCCTGCAGCAAATCACTTTGCTGATGCAGGGCATTAATCGCGTTTTCACCGGTGATCCCTTCAATACGACGAACACCTGCTGCAGTACCGGATTCACTCTGAATACGGAACAGGCCGATATCGCCGGTACGACTGGCGTGCGTACCGCCACACAATTCGGTAGAGAAATCGCCCATGCTCAGCACACGAACGCTGTCTTCGTATTTCTCACCAAACAGCGCCATTGCACCTTTTTCTTTCGCTTCGTCCAGATCCATGATGGTGGTCTGAATCGGCAAGTTGCGACGAATCTGGGCATTCACCAGATCTTCTACCTGGCGAATTTCCTCTGATTTCATTGCTTCAAAATGCGAGAAGTCAAAACGCAGATAGTTATCGTTAACCAGAGAACCTTTCTGAGCAACGTGCTTGCCCAGCACCTGACGCAGCGCGGCATGCAGCAAGTGCGTTGCCGAGTGGTTCAGACGGATGCGGTCACGGCGGGCGACATCAACTTCTGCTTCGACGCTGTCGCCGATACTCAGTTTACCTGCGCTCAGTGCGCCCTGATGACCGATCGCTTTTCCATATTTCTGGGTATCAGAAACAGAGAATACGCCAGTAGTCGTTTTCAGAATGCCTTTATCGCCAACCTGTCCACCAGATTCACCGTAGAACGGCGTGTCATCCAGAACCACGATAGCATTAACGCCAGCCTGAATATCATTCACTGGCTGCCCATCGACAAACAGCGCCACGACTTTGGAATGGCGCTGCAAATGTTCGTAGCCTGAGAACTGAGTCACGCCGTCAACACGCACCATGCTGTTGTAGTCTGCGCTGAAACCGCTGGACTCACGTGCGCGGCGGCGTTGAACATCCATCGCTTTTTCAAAACCGGCTTCATCCACTTTCAGATTACGTTCACGGCAAACGTCAGCAGTCAGATCCAGCGGGAAACCAAAGGTGTCGTACAGACGGAAAGCAATTTCGCCGTCCAGAGTGTCGCCTTTCAGTGCAGCCAATTCTTCGTCCAGCAACGCCAGTCCGCGCTCCAGAGTACGGGCAAACTGTTCTTCTTCGGTTTTCAGCAGTTGCTCAACCATCGCCTGCTGTTCTTTCAGTTCTGTCGCAGCCGGCCCCATCACTTCAATCAGCGGAGCAACCAGTTTGTAGAAGAACGTGTCTTGCGCCCCCAGCATGTTGCCGTGACGGATCGCACGACGAATGATACGACGCAGCACATAGCCACGGTTTTCATTCGACGGGATAACGCCATCTGCAATCAGGAATGCGCATGAACGGATATGGTCAGCAATAACGCGCAGGGATTTGTTGCTCAAATCGGTCGCGCCAGTGACTTCTGCCACCGCAGCGATCAGTTTCTGGAACAAGTCGATGTCGTAGTTTGAGTTCACATGTTGCATAACCGCAGTGATACGCTCAAGCCCCATCCCGGTATCTACGGATGGTTTTGGCAGTGGCAGCATGGTGCCGTCAGCCTGACGGTTGAACTGCATGAACACCAGGTTCCAGATCTCGATATAACGGTCGCCATCTTCTTCAGCAGAACCCGGAGGACCGCCCCAGATGTGATCGCCATGATCATAGAAAATCTCGGTACAAGGGCCGCAAGGGCCGGTATCGCCCATCTGCCAGAAGTTATCAGAAGCAAATGCGCCGCCTTTATTATCGCCAATGCGGATAATACGTTCTTTTGGAACGCCGACTTCTTTTTCCCAGATTTCGAAGGCTTCGTCATCAGTCTCATAGACGGTGACCCACAACTTATCTTTCGGCAGATTAAACCAGTTTTCGCCGGTCAGTAGTTCCCAGGCGTAGTTGATGGCATCGTGTTTGAAGTAATCACCGAAGCTGAAGTTGCCCAGCATTTCGAAGAAGGTGTGGTGACGTGCGGTATAACCGACGTTTTCGAGGTCGTTGTGCTTACCGCCTGCGCGGACGCAACGCTGAGATGTGGTGGCGCGGTTGTAATCACGCTTATCCAGACCGAGGAAAACATCTTTAAATTGGTTCATCCCGGCATTGGTAAACAACAGTGTCGGATCGTTTGTCGGGACAAGCGAACTGCTTGAAACAATGTTGTGTCCCTTACTATGGAAGAAATCGAGAAACGCTTGACGGATCTCAGCGGTGCTCTTGCTCATAAATGTCCCGGAATCATGCTGGAAGAACGGCTCTTGAGCCGGATAACGCTGCATATGGCAGCAATCTGTTCAGCTCACGAACGAAAAAGTGCGGATAAGATAAAATTTCTGCGCGGGGAAGTAAAATACCGTATGCGGTCAATCGTCAAAATCGCGATAAATAGACTGTATTTCTTCCTGAAAGAAGCCCCGGTAGAGCAAATAACGCAGAACTTTTGATTTTTCTTTCCAGTCAGTCGGTAAATTTTCACCAAATTTCCTGACGGCCAAATCCCGCGCCAGAACGCACCAGTCTACCTCAGTGTTTTCCAGCGCCACTGTAATGATTTCTTTATCGACGCCTTTTTGCAGTAATTCCGAACGGATGCGCTGCGCACCGTAACCTTTGTTACTGCGACCGGAAATATAACGGCTGGCAAATTTGGCATCATCGAGCCAGTGATGCTGATAGCAGTAGTCAATCACCGCCTGCACATGTTCTTCCGCAATTTCTTCTGGCACTGGCCGCGGCTGAGGTTTAGCTCTCACCACCTCTTCTTCAGCAAACACATTTTGCTCCGCTTTTTTACGTGATGACCAGCTGTTTTTCTTATTCTGAGGTTTAACAAAAGGCATTGGTGGAATAAGCAACTTGCGGCGCAACTCTGTTTCGCCGTGATCACGCTGAGAAAGCAGGCGCATAGCGCGGTTAATCAGCGTGTTGATTTTCGCTGCATCACCGTCTTTTTTCTGCGGCTCAAACAGCGTGGACTCACTGTTTTGCGCAACGTCTTCCAGCAATTTTTTCAGGTCGACGATTTTTTCATTAAGTATTTTTTCATCGGGCATAAGATTTCCCCCTGATATGCAAAATGCCAGTCTGGAAACCAGACTGGCATTTTAACGACTGTTGAAAGTAGCGGACAAAGTCCCCTGCCCTTCAAATGTCTTTGTCAGACAACCGCGAAATTAAAACTCTTCGCTGGTTTCCATGTTGTCGTCAGCGTCTTCAGCAGTAGTCGCAACGCTCAATTCACCGGTGCCGCTCAGCAGCATATCACGCAGTTTTTTGTCCAGTTCAGCAGCAACTTTCGGGTTTTCTTTGAGGTAGTTACAAGAGTTCGCTTTACCCTGACCAATCTTCTCGCCGTTGTAACTGTACCATGCACCCGCTTTCTCGATCAGTTTGTGCTTAACGCCCAGGTCGATCAGTTCGCCGTTGATGTTGATACCTTCGCCGTACAGGATCTGGAATTCAGCTTGTTTAAATGGTGCGGCGATTTTGTTCTTCACGACTTTCACACGTGTTTCACTACCGACAACCACATCACCTTCTTTGATAGCGCCGATACGACGGATATCCAGACGTACAGAGGCATAGAATTTCAGGGCGTTACCGCCGGTGGTGGTTTCCGGGTTACCGAACATCACACCGATTTTCATACGGATCTGGTTGATGAAGATCAGCAGGGTATTGGCGTTTTTCAGGTTACCCGCAAGCTTACGCATCGCCTGGCTCATCATACGAGCTGCGAGGCCCATGTGAGAGTCACCAATTTCGCCTTCGATTTCAGCTTTTGGCGTCAGTGCGGCAACGGAGTCAACGATGATAACGTCAACGGCGCCTGAACGGGTCAGCGCATCACAGATTTCCAGAGCCTGTTCACCGGTATCTGGCTGAGAACACAGCAGGTTATCGATATCGACGCCCAGTTTTTTAGCGTAGATAGGGTCCAGCGCGTGTTCTGCATCGATGAACGCACAGGTTTTGCCTTCACGCTGTGCAGCAGCGATAACCTGCAGAGTCAGCGTGGTTTTACCGGAGGATTCCGGACCATAAATTTCAACGATACGGCCCATTGGCAAGCCGCCAGCACCTAACGCGATATCCAAAGACAAAGAGCCGGTAGAGATCGTTTCGACGTCCATAGAGCGATCTTCACCCAGACGCATGATGGAGCCTTTACCGAATTGCTTTTCAATCTGGCCCAGTGCTGCAGCTAACGCTTTTTGCTTGTTCTCATCAATAGCCATTTTTACTCCTCGTCTGATACAGGGGAACATCCCGCCTGCATCACTGAATATAATTTATGTACAGGTAATTGGCAGTAATTATACTGTATGCTCATACAGTATCAAGCCTAATTTTTAATAAACTCACGCAATGCAGTTTGTAACGAAAAAACAGCAGCTTGCAAACGCACTGCTTCGCGATCGCCGGAAAACTGCTGTTTCGCGGTCAGAACCCGTCCGTCTTTTCCGGCAAATCCAAACCAGACAGTGCCGACAGGCTTTTCTGCAGAACCCCCGTCAGGGCCGGCGATACCGCTGACCGAAACCGCCACATCAGCACCCGCCGCATGTAACACGCCCAGTGCCATTTCATGCACCACCTGCTCACTCACTGCGCCATATTGCTCAAGCGTGCTTTCAGAAACGCCCAGCAATTCATGCTTGGCCGCATTGCTGTAAGTGACAAATCCGCGGTCAAACCAGGCGGAGCTTCCAGCAATATCGGTAATCGCTTTGGCAATCAGGCCACCGGTACAGGATTCCGCACAGGTTACCCACCATCCCTTCGCTTTCAGCGCCGCCCCGATTTCCACACTCAGTTCATGTAAACGTTTTTCGCTCATACTCCCTCCTGGCGGGTCATCTGAAACTGACCCGATGTTAGCATTTCTCTTCCGGCCTGTGAGTCCCGTCGAAGCGTTTTGCGCGATGTATTCAGAATTGGAATAAAAAGAAAAAGAAGGGCCACAATCTGCGGCCCTCATGAAAGATTAACTCACCGGCGTTAGCGCGCGGCTTTCACCGCTTCACCCAGTTGCCATACCGCCATCGCATAATGCACGCTGTGGTTGTAGCGGGTGATGGTGTAGAAATTCGGCAATCCGTACCAGTACTGGTAATTAGTGCCCATATCAAGGCGCAGCAAGCTGGCTTCCTGATAATTGCCCAGTGAACCCAGCGGGCTAAGCCCCGCTGCTTTGAGCGTATACAACGGATACTTGGTTTTGAAGCCATTCTCCAGCAGAGGCGCCTGGCCTGCTGCCGGCACCGCAATCGGTGCGCCTTTCGTCCAGCCGTGTGCCTTGAAATAATTGGCGACACTGCCGATGGCATCAATCGGATCCCACAGGTTGGCATGACCATCACCGTTAAAGTCTACAGCGTAGTCCTTATAAGAGGATGGCATAAACTGGCCATAGCCCATCGCACCCGCAAAGGAACCACGTAAACTCAGCGGATCATCGCCTTCACGGCGGGACATCAGCAGGAAGGTTTCCAGCTCGCCGGAGAAATATTCTGCCCGGCGCGGATAAGCAAAGGATAAGGTCGCCAGCGCATCGATTATGCGGGTTTTACCCATTACGCGTCCCCAGCGGGTTTCCACACCGATAATCCCGACAATGATTTCCGGCGGCACGCCGTAAACCTGTTCCGCACGCTGTAACGCATCCTGATACTGATTCCAGAACACTACGCCGTTTTGCACGTTATCCGGCGTAATGAATTTGCTGCGATAGCGGTTCCATGCGCCATTCGGCACGGTAGATGGCGGGCCAGATGGCGCCTGCTGATCCATCAGTCGTAATACAAATCCCAGACGTTTGGTTTGCGACAGGACATCATGCAATTGCTGACGGTCAAATCCGTGCTCGCGCACCATTTTGTCAACAAACTGGTTCATGGCCGGATCATAGGCGAAATCACCGGTCTGGACGGCACCGGTGTGCTCAGCCTGCAGCAGAAAACCACCAGCGGGAACCGTATTCGCGCTGGCATTTCTTCCATCGGAAAAAGGATTTCGCGGGCCTTCAGGTTGAGGTGCGGGCTTATTACTGCTACATGCAGAAAGTGTAAGAACCAGGGGAAGAATGACTGCCAGGTGGCGCATCGGATATCCGTAACCATGCAATAAAAGAGGTGCGGATATGGTAGAGCATTATTAAAGCCGAAAAAACTGAAAATCATCGTCTTTACAAGGTACAAAAATTCTAAGTGACGGGCCCGCTGTAACGGACCCGCACGTGTTAAAAATACTGCGTAATTATTTCACCGACGGCGTCTTGGAACGCCACTGGCTGCCTGATTTAAGCGTACTGCTTTCCTCAAATTTCACCGGATTATCACGATAAGCTTTCAGCTTGTTGCGCATCCAGCTGCTGGCATCACCCACGCCGCTGATCACCCCGGTCGTCGCTCCGCCGCCCAGGTGGACATGGAAAATACCGCGTGACGGGAAATCCAGATACTTAGGTGTGGAAAGATCCCATGAATGCCGGGAGAACAGTTCCCGGGTGTCGTGGCCCATCATTGAGGCATAAGCGGCATCGAATTTCAGCGGCAGGAGGCGTTCATGGATGGCATCCACCGAGGCACCAATTTCGGAATGCCCCATCAGGTAGCTGCCGCCGCTGCCCCAGTTCTGGGTGTTGAAATCAGCATTAACCTCATCTGCGGAAGTTGGCAGATGGCTGGCCGGGATCTGCCATGGCAGAACCGGTTGACGCAGGTGGCGACTTAAGGATGCGCAGAAATCGAACGTACGCTCCCATTCGTATGGCGAATAACAATAACCATTGGCATATGAACGGATAGTGAAGTCATCAGCCTCATAACGGTCAGCGGCCATAAAATCAGCGCCCTTCGCCACGTCAGGAGAACCGTCTGCACGGATATATTCGATGTCATCAAACACGCCGACCAGCAATGCATATTGCGCCGTCAGTCTGCCCGCAGTGAACGGATCAACCGTCATTTTTTTATGTTGCCCGTCAGCGGCATCAAAAACATCATCGTAGACGAAATCTTTATAAATCCACTGCGAACCTGCCACTCCCCACAGGTTGACCTGCCAGCCGAGTACGACGTCTGGCGCAACCACGCGCGTCAGCCAGTTTACCGCCCGGATATAGCCTTTCAGGGTATTGGTGATGCCTGCCGGAACCTGCACATTCACATTGTGGTGGGCAAGTGCTTCGCTCAGAGGCTGACGAACCGGAATTTCATACGTTGGCAGGAAACCGTATTTCTGGCATTCGCCGAGATAATCCGGATTCACAATATACCCGGCTGGTACCGGATGTTCCGCATCCTGCTGGGATTGCGCCATTTGCAACGACTGAATAAAGTTGGCGAAGCTGAATTTATGGCGTACCGGATCGGCAATAATATTCGGCACGTCACCCAATGATAAGTTACAGGTGTAAGACACCATCAGCGGCAACACGGGTTCATTCAGTTTGGCGGAGACGTCCCGTGCCATTTTAATAATTTGCAGCGTCGGTTCTTTAGACGGTGACAGATAATCGCCCGCATCGCCCATGCCGTCATCACCGGAATATTTGAAAATTGAAGAGACACGCGCCGCGGCAAAATCATCCACGTTAGTCGGCACCATATTGGCGCAGGCACCAAAGGTGAGGAACTCAGGGAAACCTTTCACGTGCAGATTCGCCCCTTTCACAATCGTCACATTCAGCTGTGCCGGTGCATTCGCGCTGACCAGTAACGGCTGAGGGCTGACATCCACGTAATGTACGATGCCGTTGTGAATAAAGGTTCCCGAGACCACGGTATAAGAACCCGGCACAACCAGAACTGGCTGCTCAATGCTGCCATTTTGCGCGGCAATCGCATCGAAGCGGTACTGACGAGGTGTAGCCGAATTGTCTGTCAGTCGCAGGGAAATGGATTTACTGACCGCGCTTTCCGCTTTCACACTGACCGTCAGCTTCGCAGCATTTGGCTGTGAATCACCACGCTGGCTGACCTGCGCCTGAGTGAAGTTAATGCTGTGATACTGGCCGTCGAACTGACCGTCGTAATCATCAAACAGATAATGAATATTGTTCAGACGTAAATCGGCAATACGGATTTCAAAGCGGCCGGTAGCAGGTAAATGTTCCAGACGATATTGCTGGCCGGAGCGTACTGGCAGGCTCAGTTTATCTGTGCCGTTCTCGCTGCAAATCAGCGTCAGCTCTTCATCGCGCAAACCGGCAATGCCTGAAAAATTCAGTGCCACATCAATAGTTGTACTGCGATCCACAGCGCCGAAAGTGACGTCCAGCGAGGTGGTACGGCCTTTATCAATGGTGATTTCTGTCTGTCCGAGATTGACAGGCACGCGCACCGTGCCGTCTTCCGTGCTTAATTCTGCTGCAAAGACACTGTAATTCCCCGCATTGACGGAAAATTTAGAGACGTGACCAAACTCTGGCAAAACGCGCAATGTTTTATCGCCGCGCACCAGACGCAGTTCGAGTGCGGCATTTGTCAGCCCGGCAGGCAACGGCGGACAACTGACCGACAATTCACCGGTAACACCCGGTTCTTCATCAGCGGCCAGCGCAAAGGTTTCGCGGAAATCAGACCAGGCAGGCGAATCCGCAGAGGAGACGTTCAGCCCCATATGAATTTTCTGAATGGCATCGCCCACAGGCTGTCCATCGGTCGGCTCAATCGTCACTTTGACATCAAAAATCCCGCCGCCAACTTCCGTGGATTCCACTTTCGTGCCGAGCGGTTTCCACGGATTGGTTTCGACATTAATATCACCGGCAGTTATTTTTCCGGGTGCTGAAAATACGATCACTAACTTTTCTTTAATATCAACCGCGCCGCCAGACGTTGATTTAATCTCATTCAAATCGAGAGTGGGATACCAGGCATCGTTGATCATGTTTAATTTAAATTGCAATTGCATAATACTTCTCCGCAAAGATGGATAAATAGCGTGGAAAATCCCGTATTAATAAGGTCATCCGGGAACAGCCATCACCCTAGCAGAGGAGTAAAACATTCATATCCACACTTAATTCATTTTATATACTTATTATTAATAATATTACGAACAACTAACCCATTAATATAACGGCACGTTTTTTATTATTATCACCCCCTTATTATTATTCTCAAAAAAATAAAAACTCTATTATTACGCCCGTTGCAACATGTTCAAATCCCCTGACCTTTACGCTCTGCAAACGAAGGGGGTGTTACATGTCTGGTTTGCGCGATGCTTTCCATTTTTAGTTGTGACAGCTTCTTGCCCGCTGGGCTAAGATACGCAACAGAAAAAATCCTTAAACCCATCGCGTCGAAAAATGGATTAAAAAGATTAAGTCTATGACAAATAATGTAAACCTGGATGCCCACACACCAATGATGCAGCAGTATCTGCGTCTGAAAGCTGAGAACCCGGAAGTTCTGCTGTTCTATCGCATGGGTGACTTTTACGAACTGTTTTATGACGATGCGAAACGCGCATCTCAGCTGATKGATATCTCCCTGACCAAACGCGGCGCTTCTGCCGGTGAGCCGATCCCGATGGCGGGCGTGCCTTATCATGCGGTAGAAGGTTATCTGGCGAAACTGGTCCAGCTAGGGGAATCCGTCGCGATTGCTGAACAAATTGGCGACCCGGCCCTAAGCAAAGGGCCGGTTGAACGCAAAGTGGTACGCATCGTCACGCCGGGCACCGTCAGTGACGAAGCATTGCTGAGCGAGCGTCATGATAACCTGCTGGCGGCTATCTGGCAGGACGGGCGCGGGTTTGGTTATGCCACGCTGGATATCAGTTCCGGCCGTTTCCGCGTCGCACAGCCTGACGATCTGGAAACCATGGCAGCCGAATTACAGCGCACCAATCCGGCGGAATTACTCTACCCGGAAAGCTTTGAAGCTATGTCGCTGATTTCCTCCCGCCGTGGCCTGCGCCGCCGTCCGATGTGGGAATTCGAGCTGGAAACCGCGAAACAGCAGCTCAATCTGCAATTCGGTACCCGCGATCTGAGCGGCTTCGGCGTTGAGCAGGCTGCTCAGGCGCTGCGTGCTGCCGGTTGTCTGCTGCAATACGTTAAAGATACCCAGCGCACCGCCCTGCCGCATATCCGTGGCGTCACCATGGAGCGCCAGCAGGATGGAATTATTATGGATGCGGCCACGCGCCGTAATCTGGAGCTGACGCAAAACCTGGCGGGTGGTGTAGAGAACACGCTGGCGGCAGTGCTGGATCAGGCCGTAACGCCGATGGGCAGCCGCATGCTCAAGCGCTGGATCCACATGCCGAGCCGCGACATCAAACTGTTGACTCATCGCCAGCAGGCGATCGGTGCATTGCAGGATCTCACGGCGGATTTACAACCGGTACTGCGCCAGGTCGGCGACCTCGAGCGTATTCTGGCACGTCTGGCACTGCGCAGCGCACGTCCGCGTGATCTGGCCCGAATGCGCCATGCCATGCAGCAACTGCCGGAAATCCGCGAGATCTTGCAGGGAACCGAAGCCGCTCATGTGAAAACGCTGGTGGAGCAAACCGGTGACTTTACCGAACTGGTGGAACTGCTTGAACGCGCTGTGATCGAAAGCCCGCCGGTTCTGGTGCGTGACGGTGGCGTAATCGCACCAGGTTACAACGCTGAGCTGGATGAATGGCGTGCGCTGGCAGACGGCGCGACGGATTATCTCGATCGTCTGGAGATCCGCGAACGTGAAAAGCTGGGGCTGGATACGCTGAAAGTCGGTTTCAACGGCGTTCACGGTTATTACATTCAGGTCAGCCGTGGGCAGAGCCATCTGGTGCCGATTCATTACGTCCGTCGCCAGACGCTGAAAAATGCCGAGCGCTACATCATTCCTGAGCTGAAAGAGTACGAAGACAAGGTGCTGACCTCCAAAGGTAAAGCCTTGTCTCTGGAAAAGGCGCTGTACGAAGAGTTGTTCGATTTGCTGATGCCGCACCTGTCTGCATTACAGCAAAGCGCCAGTGCACTGGCCGAACTGGATGTGCTGAGCAATCTGGCGGAACGTGCTTACACGCTCAATTACGCCTGTCCGACCATGAGTGAAAAACCGGGTATTAATATTACCGGCGGTCGCCATCCGGTGGTTGAGCAGGTGCTAAGTGAACCGTTTATTTCTAACCCGCTGAACATGTCCCCGGCGCGACGGATGCTTATTATCACCGGTCCGAACATGGGCGGTAAAAGTACCTATATGCGCCAGGCAGCACTGATTGTTCTGATGGCGCATATCGGCAGCTATGTACCGGCGGAAGCCGCTGTCATCGGGCCGGTGGATCGCATCTTCACCCGTGTCGGTGCCGCGGACGATCTGGCTTCCGGGCGTTCGACCTTTATGGTGGAAATGACAGAGACGGCGAATATCCTGCACAACGCGACCGAAAACAGCCTGGTGCTGATGGATGAAATCGGGCGCGGGACATCAACGTACGATGGTTTGTCGCTGGCATGGGCATGTGCGGAAAACCTCGCCAGCCGTATTAAAGCCATGACATTGTTCGCCACCCATTATTTCGAGCTGACCACCCTGCCGGAAAAAATGGAAGGCACCGTCAACGTGCATCTGGATGCTATCGAACACGGCGACACTATCGCGTTTATGCACAGCGTACAGGATGGCGCCGCCAGCAAGAGTTATGGTCTGGCCGTTGCCGCACTGGCTGGTGTGCCACGTGATGTGATTAAGCGCGCCCGTCAGAAACTGAAAGAGCTGGAAACGTTGTCGAACAACGCTGCCGCCAGCAAAGTTGACGGTCCGCAACTGGCTTTACTGACCGAAGAAGTGTCTCCGGCAGTTGAGGCACTGGAGTCACTGGATGCAGATTCTTTATCGCCACGTCAGGCGCTGGAATGGATCTATCGTCTGAAAGATATGGTGTAAACGTCCGCTGAACTGAACCGGATGCATAAAAAAACGGTGGGGATTAACCCACCGTTTTTATTGGATGCTGCATATTGTGGCAATTGCCTGTGAGTTATTTACTCACGGAAAAGTGCTTCGATACTCAGTCCTTGCCCCTGCAGGATTTCACGCAGGCGACGCAAACCTTCTACCTGAATCTGACGAACACGTTCACGTGTCAGACCAATTTCGCGGCCCACATCTTCCAGCGTTGCCGCTTCATAGCCTAACAGGCCAAAACGACGCGCCAGCACTTCACGCTGTTTTGCATTCAACTCGAATAACCACTTCACGATACTCTGTTTCATATCGTCGTCTTGTGTGGTGTCTTCCGGGCCGTTGTCTTTTTCATCCGCCAGAATATCTAACAACGCTTTCTCTGAGTCACCACCCAATGGGGTGTCTACAGAAGTGATGCGTTCATTCAGGCGCAACATACGGCTGACGTCATGTACCGGTTTGTCGAGTTGCTCAGCAATCTCTTCAGCGCTCGGTTCATGGTCCAGTTTATGTGCAAGTTCACGTGCGGTACGCAGGTAAACGTTCAGTTCTTTAACGATATGAATCGGCAGACGAATAGTACGGGTTTGATTCATAATCGCCCGTTCGATTGTCTGACGGATCCACCATGTTGCATAGGTAGAGAAACGGAAGCCGCGCTCAGGGTCGAATTTTTCAACCGCACGGATCAGACCCAGGTTACCTTCCTCGATCAAATCCAGCAGTGCCAGACCGCGGTTACTGTAGCGGCGGGCAATTTTAACCACCAAACGCAGATTACTTTCAATCATACGGCGGCGGGAAGGAACATCTCCCCGCAGCGCGCGTCGTGCGAAATAAACTTCCTCTTCTGCGGTAAGCAGAGGGGAATAACCGATTTCACCGAGGTACAGTTGAGTGGCATCCAGCACTCGTTGGCTTACAGTCTGCGACAACAATTCTTCTTCAGCATCGTTGTCGGCAGTCTCTTCGACTATTGCTTTCTCGTCAAAGGCTTCAGCGCTGTTCTCATCGAAATCTACATCATCATGTA
>NZ_JBFUHK010000050.1:0-27226 GCF_056402435.1 Rahnella sp. P4_A8
GCTTATATTCGTTATAGCACGTATTTTTTTAGGATTTCATGATTCAACTAATTCTTTTTGAACTATAGATTTGGCGCTAAGCAAGATTTGATAACTTACAGTTCTTTATGGCACTTACAGCTTCACAAACGAGGCTTGTCATGGGATTAGCTAGGGGTAAGAAGTGCAAGAAAGAGTTGCTCCCTATGTGCGAGCGAGGAGGTCGTGCAGGAGATTGCGGTGGTGTTGATAAAGCCCCGCAACGCGTGCTGATTGGCGCCCATGTCCGCATTTTGCTCAAAGCCAACTGTTCGATTTAGTATTATTTGCCTAAAAACAACTTCAGATCATTTCGTAACTAGTACAATTTTTAGTCTGTAAAAAACCGCCATTGTTCTGGCGGTTATTATCAATGGTTAGTTTTAAAGTTCGTAATCAGTAAACCTTACCACCTCTTTTCCCACCCACTCGTTTAACTCCTTCATGCGCTCCTGCAACGGAACCAGCTCGTTACGCACGAATACCTTTGCCGCTTTTTCAACATCCCCAAAGCCGCCGGTGTTGTTCGGGATAATGCCCATCATCTGCGGAGGTACCCGGTGCGCGCTGAGCAGGTCATCACGCGTCGCGTTTTTGATGTTAAAGAAATCATCCTTGGTCGCCACTTCGCTGAGGGGAATGATTTTGATCGCATCTGATTTTCCGCCGGGGGCGTGGTAGAAAATATTTTTAAAATTCCCTGACCCTTTGGATTTCGTCATCATGTCGCGCAGTGCGGTCACGTCCTGCGAGTTTTGCGCCGGGTCGGTCACGTACATGACATAGCCCGCGTGTGCGCCGTTGAGGAAATATTTCCGACGGTACAGCGTCGCTGACTCATTGAGCCATGCGCTATTTAATGCACTGAGGTATTCCGGCAGGCCGTACAGTTCCTGATTAATGTCCGGCTCTTGCAAATGAAAAACGTCCCCCTGACCAAAGGCGTGGGGGCTTATGTAATTCTCCACGAACCAGTAAACATTTTCCTCAACACCTCGGCKCGTGTACTTGGCCGGTGATGCCTCCAGTTTGAGAAGCTGGCCGGTTACGCTCAGGCGTTTTTCGATGAACGCATTACCAAAAACAATGTAGTCCAGCGCGTAGCGGCTGAATTGCTGCTGAGAAAGCAGTGGGTGAGGGATGAATGTACTCGCCAGAATATTACGCTTAACGTACATCGGCGAACTGTGGTGAACGGCGGCGCGGAAGCTTTTAGCCAGCCCGGAGAAAGTGACCGGTGGCTCGTACCATTTCCCGTTGCTGAGGCATTCCAGATAATTAAGAATATCGCGGCGGTCCATCACCGTGGCCGGTTCGTCAAAGCGGAAAATCTCGCTTTTTTTGGCGTCGGATTGTGGTGTCAGTTTTTTATTGATGCGGTTTTTTTTACGGGTCATATCAGAACATCACCAAGGTGGATTTTATTTGTTTGCCGGAGGCGGCGGTCAGCGGCTCGTTAATCAGAACGTGCATCGTTGCCCATGCGACATCGGCGTGGCTGGCTTCTTCACTGCGGCTCGCGCGGTAGGTGGATTTCGCCCCGCTGGCCGTCATGGTTTTCTGAATGGCCATGAATGAGGCCGTAATGTCGGTATGGCCAGCGTCGTATTGCAGACAGCCGCGATGGATGGTGTTTTTCGCTTTCAGCACCATTTCCGTTTTCACTTCCGGCGTGTATTTGATTTCACGCGCCGACGGGTAAAACTGCCTGACGAGCTGATAAACGCCCTGACCCACGGTGGTGGCATCGATACCGATGTATTCGACGTTATATTTTTCTGTGAGCGCCTCGATGG
Organism: Rahnella sp. P4_A8; assembly: GCF_056402435.1. Taxonomy (NCBI): domain Bacteria; kingdom Pseudomonadati; phylum Pseudomonadota; class Gammaproteobacteria; order Enterobacterales; family Yersiniaceae; genus Rahnella; species Rahnella sp. P4_A8. The sequence goes on from NZ_JBFUHK010000050.1 coordinate 1,815, forward strand.
CCTTGGCCTGTGCATCAAAATCCATACCTTGCCACTGGTGACGTTCCAAAATGCGGAAAATGCCGCCCGGTTGTTCAGGTGGAGCAATGACCACACACCCGGCACTGTCGCCGCCGTTCGCTTCCGACGGGTCGTAACCAATCCACACCGGATTGTCATCGAACGGGTGAAAGACGTAGGGATTAAAGTCCGGCCACTCTTCGAGACTGTCCACCATGCAGCCCTGCAACTCCTCAAACGGGAATACCGACGATTTATCATCGACAAATTCACACATCAGCAGGTTCTGATATTCGGACGGGCCGTATTCGAGCGAAAGCTGATTGATGTCGAACAAGTCGCAGCCCCCGGACAGCGCATCTTCCACGGTGACAATCTGCCGCCACTGGCCGTCGGCACATTCCACACCGGCGGCTAAATGGCTGTGGCTGAGGTCGAGCTGAATTCGCTGGTCTTTATGCCGACGCCCTTTATTAAATAACTCACCTGACCAGAACGGATAGGCGCTGTGGGCTAGGCTCGACGGTGTGGAGAAATAGGTGGTACGCCATTTTTTATGCAGTGACATCCCGGAGGCCACTTTGCGCAGCTCCTGAAATTTGGGGATCCAGAAATATTCATCCAGATAAAGATTGCCGGTGTAGCTCTGAGCGGTACGGATATTTGTTCCGAGAAAGAACAGGCGTGCCCCGTTTGAAAGCTGCATCGGGTCGCCTTTGAGGTCTACGTCAACCTGACGGGCAAAGTCGATGATGTAATTTTTAAAGACGTGCGCCTGTGATTTACTGGCCGAGATAAATATCTGATTACGTCCGGTGGTCAGCGCATCAAGCAGCGCCTCGCGGGCAAAAAAGAAGGTCGCGCCAATCTGGCGAGATTTGAGAATATTGCGGATGYGGTGCTGTAAACCCGCCTGATGCCAGCCGCGCTGATACTCAAACGCCTCATCGAGAAAAATGTCACTGAGTTTGGCGATAGCGTCATCCGTGAAAACATTTTTCTCCGCCTTTTTCCGCTCCCCTTTGTTGCGGTTCGCCACGTTCGGATTTAAATCCGCTTCGCTGCCTGTGGACATGTAGCGGTTAACTCTTGCGAGACGCTCAATCTGTCGGCCTAGCAGGTCGATTTCTTTAAAATCCTGCCCCTCTTTTTTACTCTTCATCACCAGTTGAATTACCCGCGCCTCGATGCTGGTTTCAATGCGCGAAATCGGGGCGATGGCGTCCCATTTTTCGCGCTGTTTCCAGCTCTGCACTGTGGGTTTTTTCAGACTGAGCATTTCCGCTATTTGCGTGACGGAAAAACCCTGCCAGTAAAGCAGTGCCGCCTGTCTGCGCGGGTCGCTGATTAATCCTGCGTTGTTCTCGGTCATTGTGTCGCTCCGCTGAATGGATGTGCGTCACGCTACGCAACCGCTCACACCCTCGCATTAACCCCCTGTTGTGTAATGGATCGTCAGACGGCAACCGCTGGCCGTTCAGGCGTCAGGTCGGGAAACTAGCCCCGAACCTAACTCCCACTCAGGACATCTGAACAATGGCAAAGAAAGTATCGAAATGGTTTCGAATTGGCGTTGAGGGTGATACCTGCGACGGCCGCAATATTGAGGCAAGCGACATTCAGCAAATGGCCGCAGCGTTTGATCCGCGCGTCTACGGTTGCCGCATCAATCTGGAGCACATCAGAGGCTTATTACCCAGCGGTGACTTTAAGCGCCTCGGTGATGTCGTCGAACTGAAAGGCGAGAAAATTGATGATGATTCAGCCCTGAAAGGTAAGTGGGCACTGTTTGCCAAAATCACCCCGACTGACGAGCTGGCCGCAATGGTCAAAGCGGGGCAGAAAATTTACACCTCAATGGAAATTCGTCCGAATTTCGCCAACAGCGGTAAAGCCTATCTGGTCGGTCTGGCCGTGACTGATGACCCCGCCAGCCTTGGAACGGAAATGCTCGAATTCAGTGCCCGCGCTAAGGTCAACCCGTTCGCCGGTAAGAAAGACCAGCCGGATGATTTGTTCTCCGTGGCCACCATTGCCGAGCTGGATTTCGAAGACCTGCCCGACAACCTGCTTACCAGCCTGACGGAAAAGATCAAAGGGATGTTCAGCACCAAACAGACCAGCGATGACGCCCGTCTTTCTGACGTGCAGGGCGCGATCACGGTCGTAGCCGAGGAATTACAAACCGCCGGTGAAACCACCGCAAAACGCTTCTCTGAACTGGAGCAGGAAATTACCGCGCTGAAAGGGCAGGTGAAAACCAGCGATGCGGCGCTTAGCTCGTTAAAAACCTCCCTCGACAGCACCGAAAGTTTCAAACAACCGAAACGCCCGGTCTCTCCGGGTGGCAACGGTGAAAGCACCTTTTTGACGAACTGCTAACCGGCGGCGTTCCCCTTTATTCCTGATAAACAGTGAGAGAAACATGCGTAAGAACACCCGTTTTAAATTTAATGCCTACCTGTCCCGTCTGGCCGAGCTGAACGGCGTCGATGTGGAGGATTTGAGTAAAAAATTCAGCGTTGAACCTTCTGTCACGCAGACCCTTATCACCACCGTGCAGGAGTCCTCAGAATTTCTGAGCCGCATCAATATGGTGCCGGTGGACGAACAAGAAGGTGAAAAAATCGGCCTTGGCGTGACCGGCTCTATTGCCAGTACCACAGACACCGACGGTGGCAGCGAGCGTAAAACCGCAGATTTTCAGGCGCTGGCTTCACGCAAATATAAGTGTGAGCAGGTCAATTTCGATTTCCATATCCGTTACAACACCCTCGATTTGTGGGCGCGTTATCAGGACTTCCAGACCCGTCTGCGCGATGCAATCGCTAAACGTCAGGCACTGGATTACATCATGGCCGGTTTCAACGGCGTAAGCCGCGCGGAAACGTCTGACCGCAGCAAGTTCCAGATGTTGCAGGACGTGGCTGTCGGCTGGCTGCAAAAGCTGCGTAACGAAGCGGCCGAACGCGTGATGGATAAAATCACTGACGACACCGGCGCGGTGGTTTCCGCCACCGTGCGAATCGGTAAGAACGGTGATTTCGAAAATATCGACGCTGCGGTCATGAACGCCACCGATTTTCTGTTGGATGCGTGGCATTCAGAAGACCCGGGACTGGTAGTGATTTGCGGCCGCAAAATGCTTTCCGATAAGTATTTCCCGCTGATTAACAAGTCGCAGGAAAACAGCGAAAAACTGGCCGGAGACATTATCGTCAGCCAGAAACGCATCGGTAATTTGCCTGCGGTGCGTGTGCCTTACTTCCCGGACAATGCCCTGCTGATCACCCGTCTGGATAACCTGTCTATCTACATCATGGACAGCTCACACCGCCGTCATATCGAAGAAGTAGCGCGCCGTGACCGCATCGAAAACTACGAGTCCCTGAAAATTGACTTTGTGGTCGAAGACTACGGCTGCGCGGCGATGATTGAAAACATCGAGCTCGGCGATTTCACCCCTGAAAAAAACGAACCGGCCTCATCACCGGTGACTGAAACCCAACCTGAAACCGAGGCGTAACCATGCTGAGTCCCGCACAGCGTCACATGATGCGGGTCTCTGCTGAAAAAGCCTCATCGCAGCGGGTCAGTGATCCGCTGCGTTCGGCACTGCCATACGGTCAGATGCTGATGAAGCTGCGCGGAGACCGCCAGATACTCAAATCCATTTATTCCGTTGAAGACAAAGCCCGACGCAAGCGCGACATGTTGCCAGCCTATGCGCCGTGGATTGCCGGTGTGCTGGCCAGCGATGCCGGAAATCAGGATGACGTCCTGATGACGATGTTGCAGTGGTCACTCGATGCGGGGGACATTCGCGGCTCGTTCGACATGGCGCGCTATGCGCTAAAACACGGTCTCAGTGTGCCGAATAACAAGCGCCCGACGCCGTATTTATTTGCCGAAGATGTTGCGCTGGCCGCGATGCGGGCCCGCAGTGCCGGGCAGGCCGTCAGCGCTGATGACCTGCTGACCGTTATTGATATGACCCTCCCGCACGACATGCCGGATCCGGTGCGCGCCAGGCTGCACAAAATTACCGGTCTGGTACTGCGCGACAACGGTCAGCCCGAACAGGCGCTTGTTCAGCTAAAACGCGCGATGCAGCTTGATAGCGTTGCCGGTGTGAAAAAAGACATAGAGCAACTGGAGAGAGCACTGCGGCCAGCGGTGGTGGTGGCGAAGCCTGATGCCGCCCCGCGCAAAACCAAGCCTAAAGCCACCCCGGCTAAGCGTGGCCGCCCGCGTAAGGCAAAGCCCAGTTGTTAACAGAAAGCGCCCCGCGCCGGACGGCACGCAGGCCGATGCAGGTTTTTACCTCGTCTGACGCCTGCGTCCACCGTCCACCTATTTGAGGTTTGAACATGGATATTGTCATGACCGCAGCAGCGGCGAGCTCCACCGTAGTGATCCCCCCTGAGCAGGCGGTCATTCCCGTTATCACCAATACGTTCTTTTTCCCGGACGTTGACCCAAAACTGGTGAGCGAACGTATCCGCCTCGGCCACGTGGTGACGGATGAACGCCTGCGCGCCGCGATTAAGTCCGCAATGGCCGAGGTCAACGCCGAGCTTTATCTCTTCCGGGAGGCGCAGATCGAGGCAGGATTTAAAACGCTGGCGGATGTGCCCGCTGAAGCGCTCGACGGGGAAAGCGTGAAGTGTTTCCACTACCTGAGCGCGGTCTGTGCGATGACCACCGCCGTGATTTATGAGCGTTACCGCAGCTATGACGCCAGCGCGAAGGGTGACAAAAAAGCCGATGCGCTGGAGGTGTCGGTAGATGACCAGTGGCGTGACATGCGCTGGCATTTATCCCGGTTACAGGGGCAGGCGCGCGGCACGGTGAGCCAGCTCTGATGAAAGTCATCGCACAGCAGGGCGACACGCTCGACGCCCTGTGTTTTCGCTACTACGGGCGAACCGGGGGCGTCGTTGAGGCGGTACTGACCGCAAATCTCGGTCTGGCTGAATTAGGCGAAGTCCTGCCGCACGGCACCGCCGTGATTTTGCCAGACGTTGACACCGCCCCCACTTCTGAAACCGTCCAGCTATGGGACTGACGATGGAAAAAATATCTTCAATGTTTGCCTATGGGCTCGCGGCATTGCTGGCTTTTGTCGGCGCGCTGACGCCGCAGGATTTCGCCTTTCTGGTGGGGGCTGCGGTGGCCGTGGGGACGTTTTTCGTTAACTGGTACTACCGGCGCAAAAGCTACAAGTTGCTGGAGCGTAACGGCCTGAGTCAGAGGGTTTTCGATGAACTCAATCGTTAAACGTTGCAGTGTGGCCGTCGTGTTGGCACTTGCCGCGCTGATGCCTGATTACCGGTTTGTCAAAACCTCCGCCGAGGGTCTGGCCATTATTGCCAACCTTGAAGGGTGCCGCCTGAATCCGTACCAGTGCAGTGCCGGAGTCTGGACGTCAGGCATTGGTCACACTGCGGGGGTGAAGCCCGCGCAGAACATTACGGAGCAGGGCGCCGCCCGTAATCTGATCGCTGACATCATCATGACGGAGCGCGCCGTGGATAAATGCATGCCGGTGATTATGCCGCAGCCGGTGTATGACGCCGTGATCGGTCTGGCGTTTAACATCGGCACGGGGGCGGCGTGTAAATCCACGCTGGCCTATTTCATCAGGCACGGTGAATGGTCACAAGCCTGCCAGCAGCTCCCCCGCTGGGTGTATGTCAATGGCGTGTGGAATAAGGGACTCAACAACCGCCGGGCGGTTGAACTGAAACACTGCATGAAGGGGGTGCCATGAAATACATCATCACTGTGTTAGTGCTGACGCTCGCGGGTGCGCTCTTTGCGTTGCGGGGAGCAAATCAGAAAGTGGCAGCAGCCAATCAGCACACTCAGCAATTAAAAACGAAGCTGGAAGCCAGCGCGCTGGCCATCAGTGAGCTGAAAGCCAGCGGTCAGCGTAATGAGCGCGCGCTGGTTGTACTCCGTCAGCAGGTTAATGCGGCGGGTGTGCTGGCCGCGCGTCGGAATCAGACGATCACGAGGTTACTCAATGAAAATGAAGCACTGCGCGGCTGGTTTCAGTCTCCTTTGCCTGATGACATTATCCGGCTGCACACCCGTCCCGCGTTCGACAAACCCGGCGATTATTTACGTTGGCTGTCCGAAAGTCAGCAGTTGTCCGATGCCGGGAAGTAACCCGAAAACCAACGGTGATTTAAGCGAAGACAATCGCCAACTGGAGAGCGCGCTGGTGAACTGTGCGCTGCAAGTCGAGACCGTTAAACAGTGTCAGGAGTCCCACGATGTTGAAGCCCGCCAGCCTGAAAAACGCGATCTTTAAGTCCGTTCCGTTGCTGCGTGATAACCCGGACATGCTGCACATGTTTGTTGATGGCGGCACGATTAATGCCACGCTGGCCACGTCGTTATCGTTTGAGAACCGCTACACGCTGGATATTGTCGTCACGGATTACACCGGGGATTTAAACCTGCTGATTGTGCCGGTTAACGTGTGGCTGCGGGAGCATCAGCCGGACATCATGACCACAGAGGAAGGGAAAAAACGCGGCTTCACCTACGTAGCAGATATTAATAACGACGACAGCAAAGACGTGCGCATGAGCCTGCAACTGACCGAGCGCACCATCGTCAAAGAAGCTGACCGCAGGCTAACGGTTACACCACTGGATGAGCCTCCGCTGCCGGTGCCGGTACACCGGCCAATAGAGCTGTATGTGCATGGCAAGCTGGTGAGCCAATGGGATGAATGAGCTCAAGCCCTTTGACGATAAGCTTGCCGGATTGCTGGCCAGCCTGTCTCCCGCTGGCCGTCGTAAGATGGCCGCAGAGATTGCTAAAAAGCTGCGAGCCAGCCAGCAGCAGCGCATTAAGCAACAAAAGGCACCGGACGGAACGCCATACGCTAAGCGAAAGCGTCAGCCGGTCAGGGGTAAAAAGGGCAGAGTAAAGCGGGAAATGTTCGCCAAGTTGCGCACGGCGCGATACCTCAAGACGAAAGGCAGCAGTGAGGCTGCGGTGGTCGAATTTGCAGGCAAGGTTCAGCGGATTGCACGAATCCATCAGGAAGGTTTACCGGATAGACCGAACAAATATAGCCAAAGTGTTAAATATGAAACGCGTCAACTGTTGGGATTCAATTATTCTAGCTATAGAGAAATAGAAAACATTATAGTTTCAAGACTATTGGAAACGTGAATTCATACGGTTTCGTTTATTTATTTTTTTCTGCTAAGTTTTAATTGCATCTGTTTTGATGTGACTAAACATATAAAAGGTAGAGGCCAATATGAATACTCTTAAGATTGTATTTATAAGTTTTCCTTTTGTTTTTTCTGGCTGTGCACACTTTGATTTTGATAAGTACTCTGATAATAGTAAGCCGGGTATAGTTTACTTTAATCCCAAACCTTACTTTCTTCTTTCAATTGATGCTAAATGTAGTTCAGTTGGGACTGTTGTAATGATGCCAGATGAGAAGATGGTTATTAGGCCGGTGTCAGGAATTGGTAATTCTGATTTGTCCGTCAAGTTTTCACAAGGTTTTATAACTGAGTTGGGGCAAAAAAATGATACCCAGACACCAACTACAATAGCTGCTATAACCGATCTTGCAGTCAAGGCAGCAGCATTGTCTGCAACATTGTTTAGTAACAACATTCCGTTATCAAATGAAAAGGAAACGAAAGCATCACAAGAGAACACGGTTTGCACTCCTAAATCATTCCTTTATCCATTTGAAAATGGTATTCCAGATAAAAGTAAACGTATAGAGTTTAAAATTTAAAATATTAATGATGTGACAGACCCTTTAAATAAGGGTTAATAATATTACCTTGATCATTGTTTGTTGTATGAGTAACCATATTACGTTATCTCATTGCCGCCGGAGTCCTCCGGCGGCATCCTTTCCTCATGAATACACTCGAAACGCTTTCCGAACTTGCGCGCGCCGTGCGCGACATTATCCGCATTGGCGTAGTTGCCGAAGTGAATACAACGCAGGGTGTCTGCCGCGTCCAGTCCGGGGAACTTGTGACGGACTGGCTGCACTGGCTGACGTCCCGCGCCGGTAGTTCGCGGAGTTGGTGGGCCCCCTCCGTGGGTGAGCAGGTTCTGCTTTTATCACTGGGCGGTGAACTTGATACCGGGTTTGTTTTGCCGGGGATTTACAGCGATGACTTTCCCGCACCGTCCGTATCCGCAGAGGCTTATCACGTCAGGTTTTCTGACGGCGCTCAATTCCAGTATGAACCGGCCAGCGGTGCGCTGACGGTGAGAGGCATACAGACCGCTGATGTATCTGCCACAAAATCTATTCAGGCTACCGCCCCTAATGTGACGGTGACGGCCAGCGGGAAAATCACGCTCGATACGCCGGAGGTGGTGTGTACCAACAAACTGACCACTGGCTCATTAGAGGTGAAAAAAGGCGGGGCGATGAAAGGCAATATTGCACACAGCGGCGGCGCGTTTACCTCCAACGGTGTGCAGGTAGATACCCATACACACGGTGGCGTTCAGACCGGCGGCGGAAATACCGGTAAACCGAATTGATAGCTGAGGTTTTGATAATGAGTAATGCGAGGTATCTCGGCATGTCCCGCCATTCCGGACGCGCGGTTGAGGACATGGAGCACATCAACCAGTCGGTGAGCGATATTCTGAGAACGCCGATAGGTTCGCGCGTTATGCGCCGAAATTATGGCTCATTGCTTTCCGAACTGACTGACCAGCCGCAAAACGCCGCGCTTCGCCTGCAAATTATGGCCGCGTGTTATTCCGCGATCCTCAAGTGGGAGCCGCGCATCAGTCTGACGGGCATCACCTTTAATTCGACTTTTGACGGCGCGATGGTGGTCAATATCACGGGTAACCGAACCGATACCCCCGGCAGTTTCTCCTCTTCCATCTCACTGAGTTAACACTATGGCTCTTATTGATTTAAGCCAGCTTCCCGCGCCGGATGTGGTCGAGGAACTGGACTATGAAACCCTGTTTGAAGAGCGCAAAGCCACGTTGTTGTCACTGTATGACGAGAGCGAACGCGAGGCTGTCGCCCGCACCTTGGCGCTGGAATCTGAGCCCATCGTTAAGCTATTACAGGAGAACGCTTACCGTGAGGTGATTTTGCGTCAGCGTGTCAACGAGGCGGCGCGCGCCAATATGCTGGCCTACGCCACCGGCGCTGACCTCGACCAGCTCGGTGCAAATTATAACGTTGCGCGTCTGGTTATCACGGAGGCTGATGATTCCGTTTTGCCGCCTGTGGCGGAGGTGATGGAAAGTGACGGGGATTTCCGTGTGCGCATTCAGCAGGCTTTTGAGGGGCTGAGTGTGGCAGGTTCAGCAGGCGCCTATCAGTTTCATGGCCGCAGTGCCGATGGCCGTGTGGCGGATGTGTCAGTGATTAGCCCGGCACCGGCCAATGTGACTATTTCCGTACTTTCGCGTGAAGGTGACGGCACGGCCAGCGCGGAGCTTATCGGGATTGTGAATACTGCACTCAATGCGGAGGACGTGCGCCCGGTGGCTGACCGCGTGACGGTGCAGTCAGCGCAGATTATCCCTTATCAGATCACCGCCAAGCTCTATGTTTATCCGGGACCGGAGTTAGAGCCCGTCAGGCTGGCCGCAGTGGACAAGCTTAACGCCTACACGCTGGCACAGCACCGGCTGGGGCGAGATATTCGTCTCTCTGCTATCTATGCCGCGCTGCATGTTGAAGGTGTGCAGCGGGTCGAACTCACGCAGCCGCTGGCCGATCTCGTACTGGATGACACGCAAGCATCATATTGTTCGTCGTCCTCCATCACCCTCGGAGGCACTGATGAGTAATGCGCGCCTGCTACCTGTGGGCTCCTCGCGGCTGGAGGTCGCCGCCGCTGCGGCCTGCGCTGAGCTCACCGCTGTTCCTGTGCCGCTGCGCGATTTATGGAACCCGCAAACCTGCCCGGCGAAGTTCTTACCCTATCTTGCGTGGGCATTTTCGGTTGACCGGTGGGACGAAAGCTGGCCGGAGGCAACGAAACGCGGGGTGATCCAGTCGGCTTATTTCATCCATACCCATAAAGGCACTATCAGCGCGATCCGCCGGGTGGTTGAGCCGCTGGGGTACGTCATCAAGATTTCTGAATGGTGGGAAACCAACAGCCCGCCCGGCACGTTTCGCCTCGATATCGGTGTGCTGGAAAGCGGTATTACCGAAGAAATGTATCAGGAAATGGAGCGGCTCATTGCAGATGCGAAACCCGCCAGCCGCCACCTTGAGACGCTGACCATCATTCAGGATATCCCCGGACACATTTTTGTCGGCGCGCTTTCTTACGACGGCGACGTCATCACCGTTTATCCGGCCTAAGCAGAGGAAAACTTATGGCGACTTATAAAGCATTACTGACTACCGCCGGAGCGGCCAAAATCGCCGCCGCCACGGCAGGCGGAAAGCAGGTCAAAATCACACGTATGGCCGTCGGTGACGGGGGCGGAAAACTCCCAACCCCTGACCCAAAACAGACCAAGCTGGTTAATGAGGTTTATCGTGCCAATCTCAACCGCTTAAGCATTGATGCCAAAAACAGTCATTATCTGGTGGCCGAGCTGGTGATCCAACCTGACGTCGGCGGCTTCTGGATGCGTGAAATGGGTTTATACGATGCTGACGGTGTGTTGGTTGCTGTCAGCAATATGGCGGAAAGTTATAAACCCAAGCTTGCTGAAGGGTCAGGCCGGTTACAGACGCTGCGGATGGTGCTCATCGTCAGCGAAATTGAGTCCGTCGCACTGAGCATTGACGGCTCCACGGTGATGGCCACAAAAGATTATGTAGACGATAAACTCTCCGAACATGAGAAATCCCGTAACCATCCCGACGGAACGCTGACGACAAAAGGTTTTGTGCAGCTTAACAGCTCGGTCAGCAGTACCAGCGAAACGCTGGCGGCGACGCCAAAGGCGGTGAAAGCGGCCAATGACAACGCCAATACCCGCGTACCTTCCGCCCGTAAAATTAACGGCAAGGCGTTAAGCGCAGACCAGAATCTCACCGCTGCGGATGTTGGGGCGCTCCCCGTTATCACGACGGTCTTGGGCGCGACCAACATCAACACGCTTAATCTGGAAAAGATTGGTCTTTATGTGCAAAGCACAGGAGCCAGTGCCACCGTCGCCAATGGCTATCCCGCAGGCTCACAGGCTGCGGGGGTACTTGAAGTCATGCCTGCGTCATGGACAGGCGGTGTATTGCAGCGTTATACGGTCCAAAACACCGGCATGGTGTGGACTCGGGCGTTAAATGCTTCGTGGAATGGGACTGACGGGCCATGGCGTGACTGGGTGCAAGTCAGCGCGGTGAATTCCGTCACGGTACCTTCGGCCATTCTGACAACCACGGATATCAATACTCTGGGCTTTGCCAGCGGAGTCGGAAGTGCCGCCCTGTACGCGCAGCCTAAAAATGCCAACGCCACGGCGGCGCTGCACTATCCGCAGGGCATCGCAGGCACGCTGTATGTCACGCCGAGCGCCTACGGCTGTCAGCAGATGTATGTCACTTTCACTGGCAATATCTGGAATCGAGGGCTGTCTGCTGACTGGAACGGTGCAGATGGTCCATGGAAAGAGTGGGTGCCGACGTACAGCGCGAATAACAAGCCCACCGCTGCCGACGTGGGCGCGTGGACGGCCGCGCAAAGCGCCGCCAGTGAAAAGGCGCTGGCGGATGAGGTGGCGACGGCCTTTAAAATCCGCCCGAATTTAACCGCGACAGACTCCCCAAACACTCTTCGCGGCAGTGCAATGTTTGGACATTATGGCGTGCCGGGCGCAGCAGCAGCGACCACGGAAAAAGGCTATCCGATGAACGGTTTTGTTGGTGTCATTTTCGTGACGTGGGGTCCGAATGCGACACAGCAGATAGCCTTTAACAATAATGGCCGACAGTTTACCCGAGCAGCTACCGGCGCATGGAACGGCGCAGATGGTCCGTGGTCTGCATGGGCCGAGGTATACAGCCCAAATAATAAACCCACTGCCGCCGACGTTGGCGCACTTCCTGCCGCTGGCACTGCGGCGGCGGCAACTAAATTAGCCACGGTGCGAAAGATTGCCGGTGTGGCGTTTGACGGTACGAAAGATATCGCGCTGAATGCAGATAATGTTGGCGCATTTCCCCGAAATGGCGGTGATGTCAACGGTGGCGTCACGGCTAATTTTCTCCGGGCGATAACTCTCCCGCAACCCGGAAACGGGCAAGGGACATATTTAGGCTGGAATGAAAGCGGTGGTCAGGGTGAGTCTAACTTTGTGAACAACAAAGGCGGCGGTGTAGGTGGCTTTCTTTTCCGCACCGTTAACCAAGCGAATTCCGTGCAAACGGGTTACGTCAGAATTTCCGGCACTGGAGACCTGAGTGCACAGGGTAATTTTTACACTGACGGTGGCGGAATTTATGAGATGGGGCAGCGGGTTTTCAGCCCCAACAACCGGCAACCAGTCAATGCGAATACCGCCAATCTCGGCGGTGGCTGGTGGCGGTGTGGTGATACCGGCATGATTAAGCAGTGGGGCGTCGTCAACAAAGGGAGTCGCGGCTGGTCAACGGTAAATTTCCCCATTCCTTTCCCGAGTACCTGCGTCAACGTTCAGGTAACGGCTATCAATGGCGGCGGCGGGACGTTCAACGACAACTTCGGCACGGCACAAATTATTAACAACGTCGGCTTCACCTGCGGGCAGGACAGCGCAGGCAGTTACTGGGAAGCCACCGGCTGGTAAGGGGATTAAATGAGTCACTATTACAGCGCAATCACCACAAGTCTTTATGTTTACAGCCCGCTCACCAATGGCTTTTATCCGCGAGAGCTGCGGGAAGTGTACGACGATGCAGGAAGCTGGCCTGATGATGGCATTGCGGTAAGTGATGTCGTATACCGTGAATACCAAACCCTCCCCCCGCCAGAGGGGAAAATGCGGGTTGCAGGTGGGGATGGTTTGCCGGTATGGGCTGATTTACCGGCACCCACGAATGAAGAATTAAAGGCTGATGCGGAATCAACACTCTCTCGGCTCATGACAAAAGCAAACCTCGCCATTGCGCCCTTGCAAGATGCTGTTGATATTGAGGATGCAACGCATGATGAAATTGCAAAGCTTAAAAACTGGAAAAAATACCGTGTTGCACTAAACCGGCTAGATTTATCTTTAGTGCCTGATATCGACTGGCCTCAGTTGCCTGAATAAATCACTGCCCCGAAAGGGGCTTTTTTTCGTCTGTTGTACTGACCCCCTCCCAACGTTCACCCCTCGCCCTGACCCCCGTTAAACAACAAAATTACCTTGCCTATTTTAACGGAGTTAAGCCGATGAGTGATTTTCACCACGGCGTGCAGGTCGTCGAAATTAACGACGGAACGCGCGTCATTACCACCGTATCCACGGCCATTATTGGCATGGTCTGCACGGCCAACGACGCTGACGAAAAAGTCTTTCCGCTGAACACGCCGGTGTTAATTACCGATGTGATCGCAGCGCAGGGCAAGGCGGGAAAAACCGGCACCCTGTTACCGGCGCTGACGGCCATTGGCGATCAGTGCAAACCGGTCACCGTCGTGGTGCGCGTGGCGGAATCAGAAAACGAAGATGCGGAAGCCGCCGCCGCCGAGACCCTCTCTAATATCCTCGGCGGTGCCGGTGCCGACGGTAAATATACCGGCCTGAAAGCCCTGCTCACTGCCGAGGCGGACACTGGCGTCAAACCGCGCATCTTGGGTGTGCCGGGTCTGGACTCTCAGGAAGTGGCCACGGCGCTGGCCACGGTCTGCCAGTCGCTGCGCGCTTTCGGTTATATCAGCGCGTGGGAATGCAAAACGCTCTCTGATGCCATTAAGTACCGTGACAATTTCAGCCAGCGTGAACTGATGCTTATCTGGCCTGATTTTATTTCTTGGGACACCACGGCAAACGCCAGCTCTACCGCTTACGCCACGGCGCGCGCGTTAGGTCTGCGCGCTAAAATCGACCAAGACACCGGCTGGCATAAAACCCTGTCAAACGTTGGCGTTAATGGCGTGACCGGCATCAGCGCTTCGGTGTTTTGGGATTTGCAGGCAGCGGGTACTGATGCTGACCTGCTCAATGAGGCCGGTGTCACGACGCTGGTACGCAAAGACGGCTTCCGCTTTTGGGGTAACCGCACCTGTTCTGATGACCCGCTTTTCCAGTTTGAGAGCTACACCCGCACGGCGCAGGTACTGGCTGACACGATGGCCGAGGCGCATATGTGGGCGGTGGACAAGCCGATGACCGCAACGCTTATCCGCGACATCATCGACGGCATCAACGCCAAATTCCGTGAGCTCAAATCGAACGGCTACATCATTGACGGCAACTGCTGGTTTGATGAATCGGCGAACGATAAAGACACCCTGAAAGCCGGGAAACTTTACGTTGATTATGACTACACGCCGGTGCCGCCGCTGGAAAGCCTGACCCTGCGTCAGCGCATCACTGCCACCTACCTCGTCAATCTGGCCGCATCCATTAACAGCTAAGGGCATTCACCATGGCACTTCCTCGCAAACTGAAATACCTCAACCTGTTTAACGATGGTCTGAGTTACATGGGTCTCGTGCAGTCGGTCACGTTGCCGAAGCTGACCCGCAAGCTGGAGAACTATCGCGGCGGCGGCATGAACGGCTCCGCAGCGGTGGATTTTGGTCTGGACGATGACGCGCTGACCGTTGAGTGGTCAATGGGCGGACTCCCGGACAGTGCCCTGTGGGCGCAGTATGCCGCCTCCGGTGCGGCTGATGTGCCGCTGCGTTTTGCCGGTTCTTTCCAGCGCGACGACACCGGCGACACCTCCGCCGTGGAAATCGTAATGCGGGGTCGCCACAAAGAAATCGATACCGGCGACATGAAACAGGGCGAAGACATCGAAAGCAAAATCACCACGCAGTGCAGCTATTACAAGCTGGTGATTGACGGGAGCACCCTGATTGAAATCGACACCGTGAACATGGTCGAAATCGTCAACGGCACTGACATGCTGGAAAAACACCGCCGCAATATCGGCCTGTAATTTTTGTGTGGCCAGCGCGCTGGCCACCTCCACCTAATCCAACGGAAATCACTCATGAAAAAGAAAGAAACTACCCCGGAAAACCAGAACATCGTGACGCTCAATACGCCCATTAAACGCGGTGAAACCGTCATTAGCGAAGTCAATGTGATCTGCCCGAATGCGGGAGCGCTGCGCGGGGTCAGTCTGGCTGACGTCGCCAGCTCGAACGTCGATGCGCTGCTGGTTGTGTTGCCCCGCATCACCTACCCGAACCTGACGAAAGAAGAGTGCGCCGCGCTGTCATTACCGGACATGATCAGCTTAGCGGGCAAGGTGATTGGTTTTTTAGTGCCGAATTCGGAGAGCTGATTTTTCCACCCCGGCTGTCAGTGGATGACCTGATAGCCGACGTGGCGGTGGTCTTTCACTGGCCACCGTCAGAGCTCTATCCGATGAGCCTGACCGAGCTCGTCATATGGCGCGGAAAGGCGCTCGAACGAAGTGGACACGCCCATGAGCAATAACGTCACCTTACAGGTTTTACTCAAAGCCGTTGACCAAGCCAGCCGCCCGTTTAAATCCATCCAGACAGCGAGTAAATCGCTGTCTCAGGATATCCGAAGCACCCAAAACACCATTAAGCAGCTCAACGCTCAGGCCGGTCAGATTGAGGGGTTTCGTAAAACCAGCGCGCAGCTTGCGGTCACCGGCCAGTCACTCAAAAATGCAAAACAGGAAGCCGCTGCTCTGGCGATCCAGTTCAAAAACACCACCAATCCGACGCGGGCGCAGGCTAAGGCAATGGAGGAGGCCAAACGTGCCGCGTCTGACCTGCAACTCAAATACAACGGCCTGCGCCTGTCCGTGCAACGCCAGCGTCAGGCGCTGTCAGAGGCCGGTATCAGTACGCGCTCGCTGTCAGAATCTGAACGCCGCCTGAAAAGCTCAATCGGTGAAACTACCGCGCAGCTCAACCGCCAGCGGGATTCACTGGCTCGCGTCAGCGCGCAGCAGGCCAGACTCAACGCCGTCAGGCAGCGGTATCAGTCCGGTAAACAGCTTGCGGGCAGCGTGACCGCCGCCGGGGCGCGCGGTGTCGGCGTGGCTGCGGCCGGAACGGTTGCGGGGGGCGCGGCGCTGAAGCCGGGCTATGACTTTTCGCTGAAAAACTCAGAGCTTCAGGCGGTTCTCGGTCTGGAGAAGGACTCCGCCGATATGCTGAGTCTGCGTAAGCAGGCGCGTCAGTTGGGTGATAACACCGCTGCCTCGGCGGATGATGCCGCCGCAGCGCAAATCATCGTCGCCAAATCCGGCGCGGATAAAGACGGCATTCTGGCGGCCACGCCGACCATCCTGAATTTGTCGCTGGCCAATAAACAGAGCATGGAAGATAACGCCAGTTTACTGATGGGGGTGAAATCGGCTTTTGGTCTGGCAAATGACAAGGTTGCGCATATTGGTGACGTGCTTTCCACCACCATGAATAAAAGCGCCGCTGACTTTGCGGGCATGAGTGACGCACTGACCTATGCGGCACCGGTGGCTAAAAATGCCGGGGTCAGCGTGGAGCAAACCGCCGCGATGGTGGGCGCGCTGGCCGATGCGAAAATCACGGGGTCAATGGCCGGTACGGGGAGCCGGGCGCTGATCACCCGTTTACAGGCGCCGACAGGAGCCGCCGCCACCGCGCTGGATGAGCTTGGCGTTAAAACGGCTGACCGCAAGGGGGATTTCAGGCCGATATTTACCATCCTGAAAGAAATGCAAAAGAGCTTTAAAAAAAATAATCTCGGCACGGCGCAGAAAGCGCAGTACATGAAAGCCATTTTTGGTGAAGAGGCCAGCTCTGCGGCTGCGGTGCTGATGAATGACGCCTCATCGGGCAAGCTCGACGCGCTGACCCAAGCCTTGCGGACGTCAGACGGAAAAACGGCGGAACTGGTCGAGATTATGCAAAACAATCTCGGCGGCGACTTTAAAGAGTTTCAGTCGGCGTATGAGGCTGTCGGCACTGATATTTATGACCAGCAGGAGGCATCGCTGCGCAGCCTGACCCAAACGGCCACAAAGTATGTGCTGAGGCTGGATAAATGGATTGTTGATAATAAGGCGCTGGCCACGACGCTTGCGAAAATTGCCGGTGGCACGGTGATGCTGGTCGGGGCGCTGGGGGTGATTGGGCTGATAGCGGGACCGGTTATCGGGGGCATAAACATGATTGTGGCGGCGGCTACCGGTTTATGGTCGGCGCTGAGTATCGCAGGAGGTGCGATTGCGACGGTGATCGGCGGGCTGACGTGGCCGATTGTGGCCATTGGGGTGGCCATCGTCGCCGGTGCGCTGCTTATCCGCAAATATTGGGAACCCATCAGCGCCTTTTTCTCCGGCGTGATTGAAGGGTTGGGTATTGCGTTTGAGCCGGTGAAAGAAATGTTTGCGCCGTTGAAGCCGGTCTTTGAATGGCTTGGGGATAAGCTCAAGATCGTGTGGCAGTGGTTTAAAGACCTGATTCAACCAGTGAAATCAACCAAGGAAACCCTCGATAGTTGTAAAGATGCGGGGGTGTCGTTTGGTCATGCTGTGGCAAATGCACTTACCGCACCATTGCAGGTAGCCAATAAGCTGCGTAGGGGCGTGGTTTGGCTGCTGGAAAAACTCGGCGTAGTGAAGAAAGAGTCTGACGACCTCGACAAAAACGCTGACAAAGCGGAGCAGCGTTCAAAATCTGATGCCGGTAATGCGGCGGAGTATCAGCCGCCGGGCGGTAATTTTGGATTCAGTTACGGTTACGTGCCGGTGTCGGCGGGTGGTGGACGTTCTTACACCGACAACAGCAAAAACAGTTATCAGATTTCAGTCGGTGCCGGTATGGGCGCGCAGGATACCAGCCGTCAGGTGATGGATGCGCTGGACGCACGGGAAAGGCAGCGCCGCGCTGAGGCTCGCGCCCGCATGGGGCATGATTAAGAGGATTTTACGCATGATGTTAACGCTCGGATTATTTGTGTTTCAGCTTCAGACCGTCCCTTATCAGAGCCTGCAACGCAATGTTGATTACCGCTGGCCGTCAAATAGCCGTGTTGGCCAGCGTCCCGCGCTGCAATTTCTCGGTGTGAATGAGGAAAAAATTACCCTGTCAGGGGTGCTGATGCCGGAAATTACCGGCGGGCGCATTTCCCTGCTGGCGTTACACCTCATGGCCGACGAGGGGAAAGCGTGGCCGCTGCTGGAGGGAACCGGCACCATTTACGGTATGTTTGTGGTGAACAGCATCAGCGAAACGCACACTGAGTTTTTTTCTGACGGCAGCGCGCGCAGCATCGAGTTTTCCCTGACCCTGACCCGCGTGGATGAGTCTCTGACGGCGATGTTTGGTGATTTGCAGACGCAGGCTAACGGGTTGCTGAACAAAGCCAGTTCAATGGTGCCGGGGGTATGGTCATGATCACCGGTATGACACTTGATGCCGGGGCGAAAGTGGCACCGGCGTTTATGCTGACGCAGGCGGGTCATGACATCACGAAAGATATCAGTACCCGGCTGTTATCCCTGACGCTCACGGATAACAGAGGGTTTGAGGCCGACCAGCTCGACATTGAGCTGGACGACAGCGACGGTCAGGTGGAAATGCCGCCGCGCGGTGCGGTGCTTTCGCTGTTTTTAGGCTGGCAGGGTTCGGCGCTCATAGGCAAGGGGAGCTTTACGGTTGATGAAGTAGAGCACCGGGGCGCGCCGGATACGCTGACCATCCGGGCGCGCAGCGCAGACTTTCGCGGAACGCTCAATTCACGCCGTGAAATGTCTTACCATGACACTACGCTCGGTCAGGTGGTGGCGCAGGTGGCCACACGTAACAACCTGACTGCAAGCGTTGCCGCGCCACTGGCCGCAATCCCTGTCCCTCACATTGACCAGTCGCAGGAGTCTGATGCCAAGTTTTTAACCCGGCTCGCTACGCGCAACGGGGCCGATGTGTCGATAAAAGCCGGTAAGCTGTTATTTCTCAAAGCCGGGAACGCCACCACCGCCAGCGGTAAAGCCATTCCGGCGATGACCATCGAGCGCGCCGACGGTGACCGGCATCAGTTTGCCATTGCTGACCGGGGTGCATATACCGGCGTCACGGCGAAATGGCTGCATACCAAAGACCCCAAGCCGAAAAAGCAGAAGGTTAAAATTAAACGCAAA
This sequence comes from Rahnella sp. P4_A8, assembly GCF_056402435.1. Lineage (NCBI taxonomy): Bacteria > Pseudomonadati > Pseudomonadota > Gammaproteobacteria > Enterobacterales > Yersiniaceae > Rahnella > Rahnella sp. P4_A8. The sequence continues at coordinate 21,061 of NZ_JBFUHK010000050.1, forward strand.
CCCAAGGTGCAGCACCTGCGCGCGCTGCAACATCCCAAAGCCAAGCCGGTGAAAACCACCGCCGCTGCTAAAACGCCGGAAGCCAAAGAGGGCGAATATATGGCCGGTGAAGCGGATAACGTTTTTGCGCTGACCACCACTTACGCCAGTAAAACGCAGGCCATGCGCGCAGCGGCGGCGAAGTGGGATAAATTACAACGGGGCGTGGCGGAATTCTCGCTAACGCTGGCGATGGGGCGCGCTGATTTATTTCCTGAAATGCCGGTTACCGTCAGCGGGTTTAAGCGTGTCATAGACGATCAGGCGTGGGTGATCACTAAGGTGGTGCATTCACTCAGTAATAACGGCTACACGACGTCCCTAGAGCTTGAAGTAAGGCTTTCAGGGGTGGAGTATGAGAGCGAAGAGGAAGAATGATTTATCTGATTAACTAATTGTTTTATATGTATTTAGTGGCTAGAATCGCTGCATATTAAAGCGATTCGTTGAGGTGATGATCATGTTCCATTGTCCAATTTGCAAACATGCGGCGCATACCCGTTCCAGCCGTTACCTGAGTGAGAACACCAAAGAGCGATACAATCAGTGTCAGAACATCAACTGCGGACATACCTTTAAGACGATGGAGTCATTCGACGGCTCAATTATGAAGCCGGGACATATCAATGCGGTGTTGCCTCATCCTACCTCACACGGTCAACAAACCTTCCTGATGTAATCGTAGAAACAGAAAAGCCCCGCAAATTAAAATGCGGGGCTTTTTTGTCGTTAAATCTCGAAATGGTCAATATGTGGACATGGTTTGAAATAAATCCTTATATTTCAATTAAATAAACCCTAAATTATGTCACCTTGAACTGACATTGCGGGTTATTCTCCATAGTGACCAATAAATAGCAGTCTACATGTGCGGATGCTGGCCTGGCAGAGATAAACTGGAAACCACAGGTTTATGATACCAGACAATCAATAAGGTTGATTGTCAGCAATGGCGGTACTGCTTTGCCAGAAGTCCACAACGTATAGCGCTCTGGCAAAACAGACTGTCGTACAGACAGTGCGGGCAGGGAGGGATGAAACAAAGGCTCCACATTGTGGAGCCTTTTTTATCAGACCAGATTACAAGGTTGAATTATTACAGGGACTTGGTGAAAGTACGGGTAATAACGTCTTGTTGCTGTTCTTTAGTCAGTGAGTTGAAACGCACTGCGTAGCCAGAAACACGAATGGTCAGCTGAGGATAGTTTTCAGGATGTTCCATCGCATCTAACAGCATTTCACGGTTCATGACGTTCACGTTCAGGTGTTGACCACCTTCGATGGACGCTTCGTGGTGGAAGTAACCATCCATCAGACCCGCAAGGTTGGCTTTACGCACATCATCGTCTTTACCCAGCGCATTTGGCACGATAGAGAAGGTATAAGAAATACCATCTTTCGCGTAAGCAAACGGCAGTTTAGCAACGGAGGTCAGAGAGGCAACCGCACCTTTCTGGTCACGACCGTGCATTGGGTTAGCACCCGGGCCAAACGGAGCACCAGCACGACGACCATCTGGAGTGTTACCTGTTTTCTTACCATAAACCACGTTAGAGGTGATGGTCAGAACAGACTGAGTTGCTACAGCGCCACGGTAGGTACGCAGTTTCTGAATTTTCTTCATGAAACGTTCTACCAGGTCACAAGCGATGTCATCTACGCGAGAATCGTTGTTACCGAACTGTGGATATTCGCCTTCAATTTTGAAGTCTACAGCCAGGCCGTCTTCGTCACGGATGGTGCTAACTTTTGCATATTTGATAGCAGACAGGGAGTCAGCAGCAACTGACAAACCTGCGATACCACATGCCATGGTGCGATAAACATCGCGGTCATGCAGAGCCATCAGCGATGCTTCGTAGCTGTATTTGTCATGCATGTAGTGAATGATGTTCAGCGCAGTCACGTACTGTTTAGCCAACCAGTCCATGAAGTGATCCATGCGATCCATGACTTTATCAAAGGTCAGCACTTCATCCATCATTGGTGCTTCTTTAGGACCAACCTGGATTTTCATTTTTTCATCAACGCCGCCGTTGATTGCGTACAACATGGTTTTCGCCAGGTTTGCACGAGCGCCGAAGAACTGCATTTGTTTACCCACAACCATTGGGCTCACACAACAAGCGATAGCATAGTCATCGTTGTTGAAATCAGGACGCATCAGATCATCGTTCTCATACTGTACAGATGAGGTATCGATAGACACTTTCGCTGCGTACTTTTTGAAGTTCATTGGCAGCTTTTCTGACCACAGAATGGTCATATTTGGCTCTGGTGAAGGTCCCATGGTGTACAGGGTATTCAGGAAGCGGAAGCTGTTTTTGGTAACCAGAGTACGACCATCAACACCCATACCAGCCAGGGATTCTGTCGCCCAGATTGGGTCACCGGAGAACAATTCATCATATTCAGGGGTACGCAGGAAACGCACCATACGCAGTTTCATAACCAGGTGGTCAATCAGTTCCTGAGCTTGTTCTTCGTTCAGTTTGCCTGCTTTGATATCACGTTCGATGTACACGTCAAGGAAAGTAGAGACGCGGCCAAAGGACATCGCAGCACCGTTCTGAGATTTAACGGCAGCCAGATAACCGAAGTAAGTCCACTGAACAGCTTCTTGTGCAGTTGTTGCAGGACCAGAGATATCGCAGCCATATTTAGCAGCCATTTCTTTAATCTGACCCAGAGCACGGTGTTGTTCTGAGATTTCTTCACGCAACTGGATGGTCATTTCCAGGTTTACGCCATTTTCCAGGTCGTCTTGCAGAGACTGGAATTGGGCGTATTTGTCGGCCATCAGGAAGTCGATACCATACAGCGCGACGCGACGGTAGTCACCGATGATACGGCCACGACCATAGGCATCTGGCAGACCGGTCAGCACACCAGATTTGCGGCAGTTCAGGATGTCTTTAGTGTAAACATCGAAAACACCCTGGTTGTGGGTTTTGCGGTAATCAGTGAAGACTTTTTTCAGTGCCGGATCCAGTTCACGACCGTAAACTTTACATGAACCTTCCACCATTTTGATGCCGCCGAAAGGGATCAGGGCACGTTTCAATGGCGCGTCAGTTTGCAGACCAACGATGGTTTCCAATGATTTGTTGATGTAGCCGGCATCGTGAGAGGTGATGGTAGAGGCAACGTCGGTATCGAAATCTACTGGAGCCTTAGTACGGTTCTCCAGTTTGATACCATCCATTACTTTATCCCACAGGGTGGTTGTCGCTTGGGTAGCGCCAGCCAGGAAKGACTCATCACCTTCATACGGTGTGTAGTTCTTCTGAATGAAATCACGGACGTTTACGCCATTCTGCCATTCACCAGCACTAAAACCCTGCCATGCGTTGGTCAATTTTTCATTGAGCTTGGACATTTTGCACCTACCTTCTAATTTGGATTTCTTTAAAAATCACGTGTAAAACTGTCGTAACAAGACTGCCACATTGTTTCAGTGGTGTTTCTCATCGCGAAGATATATGACCCAGTACGTTAACCCTACCAGCAAACCACCCCCAATGATGTTACCGATGGTCACAGGGATGAGATTGTCTATGATAAAGTTAGGGATATTCAGCTCTGCGAATTGTGCCGGTGTTGCCCCGACAGCCTGCCAGAATTCTGGTGTCGCAAAATTTTTCACTACGATGCCTAAAGGGATCATGAACATGTTAGCAATGCTGTGTTCAAAGCCGCTGGCGACAAACATGCCGACCGGTAAAATCATAGCGAACATTTTATCCATCAGACTGCGGCCGGAGTAACTCATCCATACCGCCAGGCAAACCATCAGATTTGCGAGGATCCCCAGACATACGGCTTCGATAAATGTGTGATGCATTTTATGATCAGCAGTTTGCAGAACGTTCAGTCCCCACAAACCGTTATCAACCATGTATTCACCGGAGAACCAAATCAGAGCCACAAAGAATAAGCAGCCGACCAGGTTACCAATATAGACATTGACCCAGTTGCACGCCAATTGCCCCCAGGTGATTCGACCGCTGGCTTTCGCAATGACGATAAGTACAGTGGACGTGAACAGGTCCGCACCACATACGACAACCAGCATAAGACCCAGAGAGAAGCAGATGCCCCCAACCAGTTTTGCAAGGCCATAAGGGACGGTACCGGTGCCTGTAGTGGCGGTGATATAAAAAGCAAAAGCAATAGAAATAAAGACGCCAGCAGTAATGGCTAAAAAGAATGTTTTTAACGGCTGTTTGGTGGCTTTATAAACGCCAGCATCTTCAGCAATTTTCGCTGTCGCGGCGGGTAAAATGAGATCGAAGGGGTTGTCAGCTTTCACATTAACTCTCTTATTCAGGGCTATGCACTGCGCAACGAGATACTAGCAAAGCAGTATAACGTAAAAATTGACGTGGATCATATGAGGGGGTTTTTGGTGGTTTTTAATGGACTGCTAAAGGGGTGGTTTTATGGGTAATTAATTGAAAATAAACGAATAAAAAGATTTTAATTTTTGCAAATAAAGTTGAGAAAGCAAGCGTTTATTTTCAGATTTCAGTTAATACAAAGGATTCAGTGTTAATAAATATCGTTATTTTGATTTTATAAATTTCACTTTCAATTAACTTATAAAATAATTGCTATATTTTTCTCGCAAAAATGACAAGCGGGTATTATTTCGCGCGGAATTACACGTCATTTTGATGGTCGAGTCAAACTTTTGCGGACAAATACAGCAGCAGAAGCTTAGGATTTATAGTGAACTGATAGCGAATTTATAAACAAAAAAACCGACAGGAAATCCCGTCGGTTTTAATCGCTTCAAAGTGTCAGTGAATCAGGCTTTCGACCAGTGACGACGTTTGGCGACTTGCAGCTTTTCGTATGCACCAAGCAGCGCCTGATGGGCTGGCAAGGCTTTCAGCTCAGGGTCGACTGCAAACAGACTGTGGAAACGGACTTCTCCACTGATGGCCGCCGAAGCATCCTCAACTGCTTTCTGACCATACATTTTTACAAAAGCATTGTAGTACTGGGCTGGCTCGCGATCTTCTTCCAGAGACAACTGGAGCAGGGTTTGCAGGCAACGGTAATAGTTGTTGCGCTCATCGCTGTACACCGAGGAATTGAACTCATGCGCCCATTCAGCCCAGGTCAGCGCCTGATCCAAATCACCACCGGCAAGAGCCAGCATAGATTTCAGCTCACCGACACGCAGCGTGTACCAGCCGTTGTCTTTGCCGCTGGCGATCCCCAGCAGTTCGCGAACGCGGGTAAAGTCATCCAGACCTTCATCGTCGAGTTGAGTGATCATCTCAAGATAGGTTTCTTTTGGCAGATCGCTGCCCGGCAACGCCAGCAACTGATCACGCAGATGCGCGCCCATGCTGTTATTCGCCAGCAATAAATCTTCGGCAGGATAAATGTCAGACATGCCCGGAACGATAATGCGGCAGGCGTATACATCCAGATGTTCGTAATCGGCGATATACACTTCAGCATCTTCTTTATCGAAGATAGCCATCAGTGTCGCAAACTCTTCTTCAGTGGTACCGCTGAAACTCCAGTCTGCAAACGGATAGTCTGCGTCTTGTTTGAACATATTCCAGGAAATCAGACCGCTTGAGTCGATGAAATGGGTTTCAAGGTTAGCGTGTTCAGCCACTTCTTCGTCGTCAAAAGTAGGCGCCGTGAAGACATCCAGGTCTTTCAGACTGCGGCCTTGCAACAGTTCAGTCACGGTACGTTCCAGTGCGACGCCAAAATCAGGGTGTGCACCAAAGGACGCGAAACAGGTGCCGTTCGCCGGGTTGAACAGAACCACGCAAATAACCGGATAATTGCCGCCCAGCGAGGCGTCATAAGAAAGAATAGGGAAACCTTCTTCTTCCAGTTTGGCGATGGCTTCCACCACCCCAGGATAGCGTGCCAGAACGTCAGAGGGGATTTCAGGCAGGCTGATAGATTCTGCAATGATGCGGTTTTTGACATAACGCTCGAAGACTTCTGATAACCCCTGAACCCGCGCTTCATTGGCGGTGTTACCCGCGGACATCCCGTTGGAAACGTACAGGTTGCCGATGATATTCATCGGAATATAGACGGTTTGCAGATCGGACTGACGGGTAAATGGCAGAGCGCAGATACCACGATC
>NZ_JBFUHK010000051.1:0-25585 GCF_056402435.1 Rahnella sp. P4_A8
AGAACACCCGTTTTTTCGGGGAAATGGTTGGATGTGCGATAGTTTTTAGGTTTTACCTTGAACTGGATGAAAAAATCGTTCATCAGGATATCCGTCTGTATTTCACTCAGCGAAAGCTTTAACAATGAAAAATCACTCCCGCAGACCTTATTGTAAAAACCAAACACGGTGGGGTGGTTATGTTGTTCAAGAAAATCAATGATTTTCCCTTCCAGCACATCATTCACTGTCATATGTCCTCCCCAGCAATTCCCTGACAGCGTGGTAAACCTCAACAGGCAGAATCGCCATCATGGGATGTTCTGTTTTTTCACCATCAGGACGGTGCAAAATAATATGTTTATCCGGATCCTGACACGGACCGGTATAGGCTGGGTTGGCTGTGGCAAAAAGACTGACTGTATTTACGCCAGCGGCCACTGCGATATGTAACGGCCCGGTGTCACCCGTAACAAGAACATCCAGACTTTTCAACAGCGTGACTAATTCTGTCAACTGCGTATGACCAGACATTACGCATATATTGTTCTGATAGTGAGCGGGTAATTGTTTTAAGAAATCATTCGCCAGATTCTTTTCGGATGTTGTGCCTGTGATAATGATTTCCAGATCCCGATCGTTGTCTAATAACATACAGGCGAGTGTACTGAAAAAACATACCGGCCAGCGACGGGTCTCATTGGATGCCCCTAACTGAAATCCAATGCGCTGGCGTAAATACTGACGCGGTAAAAGAGTATTGATCACGGGAAGATGCATTGTCGTGTCGCCAGTATTTTCTCCCAGTGTTTCGAGTAACTTCAATTTGCGCCGGATAGTATGTCCGTCATAGTAACCAGAATAGTGATCTAAATAACGATTAAGTTCGGGAGACTCACTGCCATAGTGGTCGCGTAAAATCATTTTACTGCCGGATAAAACAGCACAAAATATGTCATAAGGAAAGTGTGCGTGTAAAATAACGGAAATATCAGGTTTGTGTTTTCTGAGTTTACATAACAAAGGTAATATTCTGACAACTTTATTATCCCATATATAAATATGGTCAAACCAATCATATTGCACAACCAGGCTGTGATTTTTTTTACTGGTAACCAGTATTATTTTGCTGGCTGGAAACCTATTCTTTAAATGCATGATTGCCGGTGTGTTCATGAGGTAGTCCCCCAGCGCGGTAGTGGAGTAAATGACAATATTACCCGGTGATGTTTCACGCTCTTGCAGCGAATATTTTTTTCTTCTCGTTAAAAAACAATAGATATGCAATATCGTCTTTATTACTTTTATCTTGATGGCTTTCATTTCTGTTCAGGTTACCCGCAACGCGATGATAGGGACTATTTTTCCATTAAATTACAAATAGAGTTTTAGGCTGTTACTCATTTTTTTGTATTTTCAGTAAGCACTTCATCTCTCAGTGCAACGAAATTGTTATAAACTTCATCGGTTGAAATATGAGAAACCTCTTCGTCTGCAGCAGCAATGATTCTGCACGGCACTTTCCATGGCCCCCAGACCTGCGGATCGCTGTTACCAAAAAGCGCCACCACTGGTTTTCCCACACCCGCTGCAATGTGCAATGCACCGCCATCGCTGGTGATTATCTGGTGGCACAGAGACATTCCTGCCATAAGTTCACGAATATTTACGGTATCGAAAGGAACCATAATAATATCTTTGCAGGCGTTGATGATGTACTGCGCTTTCTGGTCATCCCCGGGATGACACAAGTTATCTTCTGAACCTGGCGACCAGAAAAGAATAATTTTGCAAGGTTCGTCACGCGCCAGCCTGTGCGCGATTTCGATATAATTCTCAACGGGCCAGCGTTGTTTTTCTTTTCGGGCGCTGATCTGCAAACCATATAAGGGCATATTGTAAGTGTTTTTTATTTTGTGAGCTGCCAGTTCTTTTTCAGATTTTGTCACCCATAAAGCCAGTTTCCCCGGTTTGGCGTGACAATTTAAAGGCCTGGCGAGTTCAGCCATCTGTTCAACCATATGCATGCCATCCCGCATATAAGGTATTTTATCGGTGACAGAGTCTGGCGAATCACTTCCTATCGCGATGATTCGTTTGGCCCGTGATAATGTTGCCCATCGCAAAGGTCTTTTATTCCAGTTCCCTGCCACAATAGCTACATCATAACCTTCTTTCCGAATAGCCAAAGTGGTGACTACACGGCGTAAAATGGCTTTTATCTTTTGAGTGTAAGATCCTTCATGATGCAGTTTAGTATAATGATGAACTTTACTGACGCCGGGATTACCTTCAAGAACCTGTTTGTTGTAAGAATTAACCAGCACATCGACGTGATGATTTTTCGCCAGCATAGAAATCAGCGGGGTTGTAAGGATAAGATCACCAATGTTTTCCCGTCTGATTATTAATATTTTCATTTCTTTCCTCATTAAATACACTGTCATCAAGAATGTAACTTTATGCCTGACTCTTATCATTATATATAAACTTCATTATCATCATGCGGGTGTTCTATTAAAGGGCCGTCATAAAGACATAATGAAATTTACTGCTAAGGTAGACTTAATCCTAAAAAGTTAGTTCCACGCATAACGTCAGCGTAAAGGAAAGATTGTGTTAAAGATCGTTAGTATTTCGTGAGGAGCTTTCGGTTTAATTAATACCGCGATTCTCTGTGTGTCACTCGGGATCAATCAAATGATTGTCGCGATGTTGTGAGTGTGCAACTATCCGGTTAAATCAGAAGTAACTGTACAGGGTGACGCACAATGCCGATGGATATCGCGCTGTTGCACGCAGTGGTAGAAGTGGCCAAAGCCGGAGGATTTCGTGAAGCGGCACGCGTCACAGGCAGTAATGCATCCCGGCTGAGCGATGCTGTGCGCCGGGCCGAACAACAACTGGGCATTCGCTTATTTCACCGCACAACGCGGGCGGTGGTGCTGACCGAAGCGGGCAGGGCGCTGCTCGAGCGGTTGCTCCCGGCCATGAATGAAGTGGATGCGGCACTCGATGCTCTCAACCGTTATCGCAATACGCCCGGCGGTACACTGCGGCTGAATGTGCCGGTCAGCGCAACCCGGCTGGTTTTGCCTGCACTTGTGCCCGAATTTCTCCGGCGTTACCCCGATATCCAGCTGGAAATCATTGCTGAAAGTAACGTGCAGGATGTATTTCGTGATGGCTGCGATGCCGGTATTCGTTACGACGAACGTCTCGAGCAGGACATGGTGGCGATCCCCATCGGACCGCGCCGTCAGCGTTATGCGGCGGCGGCCTCCCCTGATTACCTGAATGTGCATGGACGGCCATCGCATCCGCGGGATCTGATACAACACCGATGCCTGCGTGGTCGCTATGCCAGCGGGATTATGCCGGACTGGGAGTTCGAACATGAGGGCGAAAGCCTCAGCGTTCAGGTCAGCGGCCCGCTGGTGGTGAGTGTAGGGGGCGCGGTGGATCTGGCGGTAGAAACGGCGGTGGCGGGTGCGGGTATTATCTATCTGTTCGAAGAATGGCTGCGGCCTGCCATTGCCAGCGGCAAACTGGAGGCTATCTTGCAACCATGGTGGCTGTCGTTTTCCGGGCCATATCTTTACTACAATGACCGGCGTCTGATCCCCGCGCCATTACAGGCGTTTATCGATTTTGTGCGCGAAGATAATCTCAAACATAAATTATCTGAGGAATCGAAAAGTAGCCTGTTAGTCGGCACTATAAAAAATAGCTTCGCTGGATGAAGACTCAACCGAGCAGACCAAGATGCTCGATGAGAATTGATGTACCGATACCAATCAGCACCACACCACCCAGAATTTCAGCCCATTTGCCCATCGCGGCACCGAGAAACCGGCCAAGCAACATACCGGATGTCGCCATGATAGTGGTGGCGGCACCAATAGTCAGCGCCATCACCAGAATATTCACCTGAAGAAAGGCCAGACCGACGCCCACAGCCATTGCATCCAGACTGGTCGCGACAGCTGCAGTGACCAGTACCCAGAAACCGTGACGACGTGGTGCCTGCGTATCTTCTTCCAATTTATCTTTCCTGAAGGCTTCCGCAATCATGCGGATACCAAGGATCAGCAGCAGGGTGAATGCCACCCAGTGATCCCAGCTCATAATAAACTGGCTGGCCGCCAGACCAATTCCCCATCCGATCACCGGTGTAATCGCTTCAATTACGCCAAAAATAAGCCCTGTGCGTAACGCCTCTTTTAGCGGTGGCCGGTGCAGAGAGGCACCTTTGCCAATAGCGGCTGCGAAGGCATCCATGGACATACCGAACGCCAGAATGAGGATGGTATAAAGTTGCATAAAACGGACCAGTCAGGCCTTCGGTAATCCCAAAGGCTATTTATTAATTGAGATGCGCAGTCTGCCACAAAAAACAAAATAGAAAAACCTTTATTTTCAGTATGTTATAGTGTTAGTTAAGAATGTTAGCACGGGCTATATTTGTTCAAAATGCCCGCAAAGTGATGAAAATTACGATGAGAAGCATCAAAAACATCAATCATACATAACGATGTAGAGTGAGTATGATTTATTCAGAAAATCTTACTGTTTCAGGACAGTACAGAACGTCACCAGGCCGAAGATCTCCAGTGACGCCGCATTCTGAATGTGATGATGAAGGTACAGGTACAGGTTGTGAAGTTATGCGTACCCTTGTATGGCGTGAAAACAATTATCATTGCAGGTCCTATCACATACTATTTCTTTAAAAAAGAGTTGAATGGGGAATGTCAAAAATGAAATGTAAAAATAATTATCATTTAATATTTCGTGGTATTTCTTGTTTTTATAAAAAATTCAAGCATTGCTTATTATAAATATTAAAATCTAATCTCGATAGATTCTATTTTTTCATTTACAAATAATTAAAATAACCCTGTATATTGTTATTTTTTATGAAAAAAATAAAATACTTTAGCAAAGGTAAATGTATTAGTAAGCAATCGGATATGTGAAAATCTATAATTACTGTTTATTATCACGGCCATATTAATTCTCTCTTTTAAACATTATGGTGATTTATCCGTGAGTAATACACAATATAAATTGAGCAAAGCGCGTCCCCCTCGCGTTCAAATTACGTACGACGTTGAAGTTGGCGGTGCTGAATCCAAAAAAGAATTACCTCTGGTGATGGGGGTTATCGGGAATTTTGCTAAAGATGATTTGCCACTGCKCGACCGTCGTTTTACGCACATTGATAAAGACAACTTTAATAATGTCATGGAAGGAATGAAGCCGGCTGTGGACATGCTGGTGGAAAGTACGTTGCCAGAAAAAGAAGGCCAGATGGCTATTGCACTGGAATTCAACTCTATGGATGACTTCTCTCCTGAAAACGTGGCGATGCAGGTGGAACCGTTGCGCAAACTTCTTGAATTACGCGAGCAACTGAGTGATTTGCGCAACAGAACTGCGAGCAATGACCGTCTGAAAGAGCAACTRGTTGAATTATTAGAGGGTATGGCGAAAGACGCAGAACCTGCCAAAGGGGAAGTAGAATGAGCGATATCCAGGTCATGAATGCTTCAGCTCAAGCTGAGCAGTCCGGTGATTATCTCGATCAAATTATCGATAATACTCAGGCCATCCGCCGGGAATCCGATCGTAATAAAGTAAAAAGCCAGTTGGATAACTTCCTGTCGGAAGTGGCATCAGGTGCGGTCATTGTTTCCAATGATCTGGTGGGTAGCATCGAAGCACGCATTGCCGCCATCGATGAACTGCTGTCTTCTCAGGTCAGCAAAATTATTCAGGCACCTGAATTCCAGCGTATGGAATCTTCCTGGCGTGGTTTGCACAAACTGGTGCAAAGCAGCGTCACGGAAAACACCAAAGTGCGTGTCTTTAACTGCACGAAGAAAGAGCTGCTGCGTGATTTTAAATCCGCCTCTGACTTTGATCAGTCTTCATTATTCAAAAGCATTTATGAAAGCGAATACGGTACCTTTGGCGGTGACCCTTACTCTGCTTTTGTGGGGGATTTTGAATTCGACTGTATGCCGGAAGATGTGCAACTGCTGGAACAGATTTCACATGTTGCCGCCGCCGCCCACGCGCCATTCCTGAGTGCTGCGAACCCTGGCATGTTTGCGATGGGATCGTTCTCCGAAATGCCGCGTCCGCGTGATCTGGGCAAACTGTTTGAAACCTCTGACTACGCCCGCTGGAAATCCTTCCGTCAGAGTGACGACTCACGTTATGTCGGCTTAACGCTGCCACGTGTTATCGGCCGTCTGCCTTACGGTGCAAAAACTGTATCCGTAGACGCGTTTAATTTCGAAGAAAAAATTGATGAAAATAATGAAGGAGCCAGCTATTTATGGGTCAATGCGGCTTATGATTTAGCGGGCCGTATGGTCGAGGCGTTTGAGGAACACGGCTGGTGTGCGGCGATCCGTGGTGTTGAAGGCGGCGGTTTGGTGAAGTCACTGCCGACCTACAATTACATTTCGCAGACCGGCGAAAAGGTCATGCAATGCCCGACAGAAGTGGCAATTTCTGACCGTCGCGAAAAAGAGTTAGCTGAGCTTGGTTTTATTCCGCTCATTTATTGCAAAGGTACAGATTACGCGGCGTTCTTCGCTGTGCAGTCGACCAATAAACCGCGTAAATACGATTCTGAGCTGGCGAATGCTAACGCCAAATTGTCAAGTCAGTTGCAATATATTATGACAACGTCGCGCTTTGCTCATTATCTAAAATCCATCGTGCGCGATAAAGTGGGCAGCTTCATGTCCAAATCTGAATGCCAGAATTTCCTGCAGAACTGGATCAACCAATATGTTGTGGGTTCAGATAATGTAGGACCAACGATTAAAGCAAGCCATCCGTTACGTGAGGCTGTGGTCGAAGTTGTTGATGTACCAGGTTCTCCGGGCAGTTATCGCGCCGTTGCGTATTTAAAACCGCATTTCCAGCTTGAAGGACTCAGCATGTCGCTGCGTCTGGTAGCGGAACTTCCTGCATCGACGGGTGCATAAATACTTAATCGTAAAAATAAGGATATAAAATGGCCACTGAATCGCTTTTCATGCAAATTGATGGTATTAAAGGCACTGTAAGTAATAAAGGTTATGAAGGTTGGATTGCCGTTGAGAATATGAATTTCGGTGTTTACTGCTCAGCTAAAATTGATAATGCTAGCGGTCAGGTAAACAGCGATGGCGTCAACTTTGATGCAATTTCATTTTCAAAAGTAATGGATACTACCTCTACTCAGTTATCCAATATGGTTGCGCAAGGCAGCAATGTTAAGCAAATTGTTATTGTTAAAGCATTGTTCCAGGGTGAGAAACTGGTTGAAGCACTCAAGCTGACCTATAAAAACTGTGTACTGAACAGCTACAATTTCAACGCTTATTCAGAAGGGGATGTTCCGAGTGAAAATCTGAGCTTTGTATTTGGTCAGATGACATTCGAAACTAATATGGTTGAGCCAGACGGTAAAACCAGCAAACAAGGTCCTGTGGGCTGGAATCTGGTTGAGAACACTAAGCTGTAATTTTTAAAACAACAGTGCACGCTGTAAGCGTGCACTGTATTAAGGCTTATTGATGAAGAGCTTATTACAGCAATTATCTGACAATAACCCAAAAGATCAAAATGACCTTATTGAGGAAGAAGACAAAAGCAGCACACTCATTGACGAAATATTGCTGCTTTTGTCTTCACGCCCCCGAAGTTACCGCATTGATAATATTCCACTGATTAATGAGTCGATACTTAATTATGGAGTCAGTGACGTTTTTTCCAGTGATACGCCTCGTCTTGAGCGCAATGCCATTATGCAATCACGTATTGAAATGGCATTACAACGCTTTGAACCAAGATTGAAAAACGTCTGCGTGACCCCCGGTGAAGAACTGGGAAGTCTTTGTTCATTCATTATTAATGCTGAAACATTCAATGGTGAAGTTCGCTACCGTCTAATGTGGGACGATGTCATCAGTCAATTTTCTCTGCGTGATTAACGAGTGTTTATAATGTTGGCGAAAAAATTAATTTCTTATTATCAGAATGAACTCGCTTACCTCAAAACGCAGGGGAAGGCGTTTGCCCGCCATTTCCCAAAAGTCGCCAGACGCTTAGGGATGTCAGAAGGTACGTCAGAAGATCCACATATTGAGCGAATTATTGAGTCCTTTGCGCTGGTCACGGCGCAGATTCAGCAACGTCTCGATGAGGATATGCCGGAAGTGACTGATGCATTGCTGACGGTGTTGGCTCCGCAATTTTTGCGTCCTTTTCCTTCGGTTTGCGTCGTACAAATGCAGCCAGATATCAAAGTCAGTGCGCTGACAGCCAGTAACCGCATTGACGCCGGAACAGCATTATTTTCCCGTCCGGTGAACGGACAGGTCTGCCGTTTTCGCACCACTTATCCGGTTACGCTTCAACCTGTCAGTCTGCATAACGTCAGCCTGCATCTGGATGCCGATGACATGAGCTGGAGTCTGAAAATACAATTATCGGTCTGGCCCGGTGCCACACTGGCGGCGGATTCCCTGAGGTTGCATCTCAGCGGCGCCAGTCGCATCGTCAACATCCTTTATACCTTGCTGTGCAGCGAAGTTGAGTCACTGACAGTTTTCCAGCAAGGGCAGAGTCATACGCTGTCGCCGCAAACTATACGTGCCGCAGGCTTCGGTGAAAATGAAGGCTTGCTTGCGGGTGATTCACGGGTTTCGCCCACTCACAGCCTGTTGCAGGACTATTTTTACTTCCCGCAAAAGTTTCATTTTATTGATATGCCGTTGCCTGCTGGCATGGTGGCGGGCAGTCAAAGCGAGCTTTCACTGGTGGTGAAATTCAACCGCTGCATGATAGCGCGTCAGTTGGAGAAAATAGCTGGTGCGGTGAACGAAAACCTGTTTCTGCTCAACTGCACGCCTGCTGTTAATCTTTTCGCCCATCGGGCCGAACCGATTTCACCTGATCACGAAACGGCGGAATATCCGGTTATCCCTGACATTCGTCACCAGGATGCGATGGAAGTCTGGTCTGTAGACGGCGTTTCGGCGATGCGCAAACTGGGCAATGAAACACAGTCCCGGCCTGTTTATCCATTGTTTGGTTTGGACCATTCCGCCAGTGACGGTGAAACCGGTTTGTTCTGGCAATGTATGCGCCGCGAAACCATGCAAAATGACGGTGTCGCCACATCGTTATTTATCGCTTTTTCTGACCGGGGAGAAAGCCCGTTAGCGCCCGGTTGCGACATTGTCAGCATGAACCTGACCTGCACCAATCGTGAGATTCCCGCAGCCATGCGCAACGGCGCTCCTGAAGGCGATTTCGAATCAGAGCTGCCGATTGCGGGCATGAAAATTATTGCGCTGACACGCCCGACGCTGCCGGTCAGGCCACCGGCTAAGCAGGCTACGCGCTGGCGTTTGATTTCTCAGCTTTCGCTCAACCATATGTTGATCAGTGGGCCGGAAGGCGCCCGTGTACTCAGGGAATCACTGGCGCTGTACAACTTTGTCGATAATCCGGGCATTACCCGCTTGATCAACCTGATCCTGCATGTCGAGTCTGGCCCGGTCGTTACCCGGCTGGCGCCTTTGGATCCCCGTTCCATGGCGCGGGGGATGGAGATCCGCATAACCTTTGCCAGCGAAGCGGCCGAAGAAGTTGAGTACTTCCTGCTGTGTCGCTTTATTGATTGTTTCCTGGCGTTGTACGCACCGGTCAACAGTTTCACCCGTGTAATCACCTGCATTGACTCACCGGGTGAAACTCCACGGACATGGCCTGTGCGGGCAGGAAGGCTGTCATGGATCTAAGCAAAATCCTCAGTCCGCATAACTTTTTCCAACAGGTGCGGCTGATGTTACGCAGTCTGACCAGAGCACAGGGAAAAGACAGCAAACAGGTGCTCGAAGCGCAACTTGATTTCATTTCACCGCTCTCGCTGGATGCGCCGAAAGGTGACATTACGTCGGTAACTCCGCTGGATCAGCAGCGCTGGCAAGTTGAAGTGGCCGCCCAGGGACTGACGGGGGCACTGGGCGCGTTACCCACGGTATACACCGAGTGGATGATCGACCGCTATTACCGCCATGGGGACAAAACTGCCAAAGCTTTTTTGGACATTTTTAACCACCGGCTACATAGCCTGCGCTATCTCGCCTGGCAGAAATATCACTATTACGCCATGGCAGAATTCAGTGCAACACGGCCGCTGAGTCAGGCAATCCGTGCGTTATCCGGCGTGGCAAACAGTGCGCCATCTCTGCAGCAGGAGCAGTTTGCTGATTTATTTGCGCATTCAGTACGCTCAATGCTCAACGTTGAAACCTGGTTAAAACACCGCTTTTCCGTGGCGGCGAAAGTCACGCCTTTTACCGGCGGATGGCAGGTCATGGACCCGGCCCAGTGTTGCCGGCTGGGAGAACCGTCACATACGCTGGCCGCTGCTCCCATGCTGGGCAGCGTGTACTGGGATCGACAATCACATTTTACGGTGACACTGGGACCGGTGCCGATGAAAAACGCCGGTCTTTTTTTGCCAAAGGGCAAGCACTACCAAAATCTGTGGTCGCATCTGCGTGAATACGTTGGTCCGGGTCTGGATTTTGATATTGATCTGCTGATCGAAAATACCACGAACGTCGTTACCTCGTTGGGGTGCGGGCAACTCGGGCTGGATATTTGTCTCGGGGCCTCCGAGGGAGCAGGCCAGCATAAAATTCGTTTACCCGTCTGCCGGGAAGGAAAATAAAAAATGTCGAAAGTAGCAGGACAAGACAACCGGTTTATCCGTTTCGTTGGCGATGCCGCTGATTCACTGACGCTGATGTATATCGAGGGCGATGAACAATTCTCTGACACCTTCAGCTATCAGGTCCAGTTTCGCACGTCGTTAATAACTCCGCAGATGGGGCGTTTTCTGGGGCATGAAATGGCCTGTGAGATTGGTCGTGGCAACCAAAAGCGCTACGTGCATGGTGTGCTGACACAGATTAAAGAAGACAATAATGTCGATGGTATCAGTACCTTCACCGGTACGCTGGAACCGCGCATGGCATTGTTGCGTCTCGGACGTAACCTGGCGGTTTTCCAGAATATTACCGTACCGGATTTAGTGTGCAAGCTGCTGCGCCAGCAGAACATCAGCCACATTGATTTGCGTCTGCGTGCGACTTATCAGCCGCGTGAATACTGCATTCAGTATCGCGAATCCGATTTTGACTTCATTAGCCGCCTTCTTGAGCAGGAAGGGATCTATTACTTCTTCCAGCATGATGCCGGGCAACACACGCTGGTACTGGCCGATCATCCGTCCAGCCATCAGTCTGGCAAAACGGCGGAGTTACCCTTTATGCCACTGCAGGGGCGAGGCGATGGCGTCGGTATCCTGAACTGGGTGGCCAGTTCTTCACTGGCGGCCTCTTCCGTGATGCTCAAAGGTTTTAACATTGTGCAGGCAGCCAGTGTGGAGGGCGAATCGAAAGCCGTGGAAGCGGAATATTCCGTGCCGGGTGTCAGCTACGTGGACGCGCACGGCCATGAAAAACGCGAATTACTGCAATCAGAAGCCCGGCTGAAGATGGAACAGCTTGAGGCCGATAACCAGCAGTTTTACGCCGAAGCCAGCGTGTGGTGGCTAGGCTGTGGCGATAAATTCCTTCTGAGCGGGCATCCTTCCTGTCGGGGAAACTACCGAATCAAGTCGGTTCATATGCATGCATCAAGCAACATTGATGACGGGCAGCCTGATTTTGGCTACGCGCTCACTGTGTTGAAAGACAGCCTTTCCTGGCGTCCGCCGTGCCTCACCAGACAACCTGAAATCGCCGGTATTCTGACCGCCATCGTTGTCGGGCCAAAATCAGAAGAAGTCCACACGGACGAATATGGCCGCATCAAAATTCAGTTCCCGTGGGATCGCGAAAACAAACATGACGATGGCAGTTCCTGCTGGGTGCGGGTTTCGCAGCCGTGGGCGGGTGGCCGTTTCGGCGCCATGTTCCTGCCTCGCGTCAACAGCGAAGTTACGGTCAGCTTTGTGCATGGCAACCCTGATTATCCTCTGGTGACCGGCTCGGTATACAACGGGCAAAACAAACCGCCGCTGAGCCTGCCTGAGGAGAAAAATCACGCCGGATTCGTTTCACGCAGCTCCCTCAACGGCAATGTTGAAGAAGGCCATGAGTTGCGCTTCGACGATAAAAAAGGCGAAGAGCGTCTGGTCATCACCTCGCAAAAAGATCTGCTGCTGACAGTGAAAAACGACGTCACCACCCGTATTACCAAAAACGTCACTGAAACCATTGGTGAGAACCGCACGACCGAGTTAACCAAAGGTAATGAAAGCCTGACGCTTAAACAGGGCGATTATGCCCTGGATATTAAAGGCAATTTGCAGGAAAGCCTGACCAGCGGTAACCATCAGCTAAACATCAGTGGTGGCGGTAGCACGGTCAAAGCGGACAAAGCCTGCGTTATTGAATCGACCCAGTCTATCGAATTAAAAGTCGGTAGCAGCAAAATTACTCTTTCTCCTTCCGGCATTACGCTGAGCGGCACCACGATCAAAATTGAAGGGAAGGGCACGGCAGAACTTAAAGGTGCGATGGTCACTGTTCAGGGTAGCGGTATGACCCAGATCAAGGGCGGCGTGACGATGATTGGCTGAGGAAATAAATAACATGAAAGAAAAACTGCTCACGCCGGAAGCGCTTGCTGCTTACAACCCGCTGCAAAACGGCGCTGAAAACGCAGCGCAACTGATGATCGCAGAACGCTGGGAAGATGCGCTGGCAAGCGTGGCGGCTGATTCTGTGCAGGAGAAACTGTTGGCATGGACGCTGCAAAAGGCGCTGGCCCGCCCTGAATCACAGGAACCCGCGATGCAGCAATGTGCCAGTGAAATCCATCAGTGGCTGGCAAATCCTGATGATGACCGGCGTTTCCGTATTTTCCAGCAGGCAGAACAGCTCGGGTTTGATACCCCCGTTGGCGCGCTCGGCCTGTCACTGTTCTGGATGCAAGGCAGCATGACACCCGCAGAGTTCGATGCGGTGTACCCAGAACCCCATTTGTCCCGTCTGATGCTCCATTGTGCGTTGAAATTGCTCAGCGTGGCGATCGCGGCGGAAGACGCGCCACTTAAGGGAGCACAGACATTGCTTTCTGAGTGGCACGCTGCCGGGGGAGGTTACTGATGGGACAGCCCGCTGCTCGCGTTGGCGATATGCATGTTTGCCCGATGGTGACACCCGGCTTACCCCCGATCCCACACGTTGGCGGACCGGTGACCACTCCCGGTACGCCGACCGTACTTATCGGAGGTATGCCTGCCGCGACTATGGGCTCGATGGCAGTGTGCGTCGGACCACCGGATTCGGTCATCATGGGCAGCACGAAAGTGCTGATTGGCGGTAAACCCGCAGCGCGGATGGGCGACAGCACAGCGCATGGCGGAACCATTGTTGCGGGTTGCCCGACCGTACTGATTTCATAGAGTGTATTGAAATGATAATGAATTTTGAGCCCTTGCTTGCCCCGTTCAGTGGCGATCATCCTGTCGGGCGCAACATGGAATATGAGCCGGTCTATAACGAAATCCGTGAGGCGCGGGAAAGCGATCCTGACTATTTGCCGCAGGGCGAATGGGCCACTGAATTGCGTAAAG
Organism: Rahnella sp. P4_A8; assembly: GCF_056402435.1. Classification (NCBI taxonomy): domain Bacteria; kingdom Pseudomonadati; phylum Pseudomonadota; class Gammaproteobacteria; order Enterobacterales; family Yersiniaceae; genus Rahnella; species Rahnella sp. P4_A8. The sequence continues at coordinate 13,646 of NZ_JBFUHK010000051.1, forward strand.
CCGACTGGAGCAAAGTCGTTCGCTTAAGCGCGAAGGTTTTGCAGGCAGAAAGCAAAGATTTGCAGGTGGCTTGCTGGCTGATCGAAGGGTTGAGCCAGCAGCACGGGATACGCGGCCTGCTGGACGGTACCGGTTTTCTGATACCGTTTATACAAACTTACTGGCAAACCGGCTGGCCGGAGCTGGATGAGGACGGCGTCATAATCCGCCATGGCATGATTAATCGTCTGGACCGCCAGTTGGCGCAAATGCTGCATTGTCATCCTCTGTTTGGACAGCCGGAAAGCACGCTGGATCACTGGCGCAAGGTGCTCGCTTATGAGCACCGGGTGACGATGAAACCTGACAGCGCTGCGGAACGGGGCAGTGACGATGATTTCTCGATGGATACCTTCAACCGTTGGGCTGCCACACTGGATCCGCAGAAAGTTGCCGCACAGAACGAGGCGTTAACTCAACTGATGACTATGCTGGATACGCTTGAAACCCTCTATGGTCAGCTGAATCCGCAGGCTGATTCTCTGGCAATGGGGCAGATGCGTAGTGCCGTCGCCGAAATGCAGGAATTTGTGAAACGCCTGTTTGACCGTGCGGCACCGGCATATGACGACGTGATGACCCTTAACGTATTAATGCCTGACGAAGATGAGCAAGCCAATGACGTCAGTTCACTGATGAATAACACCAAAAAACAAACGATGTCACGGGATCTGGCCATCAGCCAGATGCTGACCATTGCCCATTTTTTCCGTCAGACCGAACCGTCAAGCCCCGTCCCTTTTCTGATGGAGCGTGCGGCGCGCTGGGCGGCTATGACGTTGACCGAATGGCTGGAAGAGATGTTGCAGGATGACAGCAGTATGCGCGATATCAACAAAGTATTGAAAGGACACGGCAGAGAATGAGGGGGAAAAGGGGACTGACCGGGCTGATACTGAGTGTCATGCTGCTGGCAGGTTGCGCGTCAGATGATGGGCAAAGCCGTCAGAAGGCGATCAGCGAAGTGGCTGCGCCTTTCGCGAATGGGGCTATCACTCTGCAACTGCGGGCTGAGCCGGGGCTGAACAGCCTGAACGACATGCCCAACAGCTGTACAGTATTACTGCTACAAGCCAAGGATAAACCGACGCTGGATAAAATACTGGGTAATCCCGCGACGCTGAAAAGCTTGTTTGCCGGTGCCGGCAGCGAAGGAGACGTTTTGCAGGTGGATCGTTACGTCATGATGCCGGGACAAACCAACACGGTGCATATTGATCGCGCCCGAGATACCCGCAATGTGGCGCTGGTCGCAGGCTACTATCCGTTCCCGGTAAAGAAACACATGGTCAGCGCACTGGTGCCGATAGAGTCTGAGAGCACTGGCTGGTGGGAGCCTGTCTGGCAGGCGCATTTAGCGCCGGTCACTCTTTCTGTCACCTTAGGCAGTGAAAGTATTGTCAGTGCAGATGTCCCTGTTGCCGGAGAGAAAAAATAATGTATCCAGAACAACAGCAAATTTACTGGCATTCCGGGCTTTATCTGCAGCCGCAGCACTTTCAGTCACTTGACCTGCATTATGAATGGAACCTCGCGCAGCATTTGCGGCTGGCGCAGCCCTATAATCACGGGCTGATTGAGGTGAGTATTAATGAAGCAGCACTGAGCGACTACGTGATCAGCGTTGAGCAGATCCGTTGTATTTTGCCCGGCGGTACCTTGCTCTCACTGCCCGGCAACAGCCGTGTTGAACAACGCAACTTCCGTGACCTCTGGAAACAGCGCGATCAGCCGCTGACCATCTGGCTGGCTTTACGTCGCTTTGATCCGCTGCACAGTAATGTTACCACGCTGGAAAAAGAGCATGATCGCGCCGTCACGCGCTGGATCAACACCAGCGAAGAGCGGGTGATGAAAGATGTCTATGATCATGCGCCGGATGCTGCAGTGGCACGCTTGTGCTACAACGTCAGGTTGCTGACGGACGTTGAAAAAGACGATGCGGTTGACTGCGAATGCATTCCACTCACCCGACTGCGTTATGAAAACGAACGGGTGATCCTCGATCCGACATTCTCGCCACCTTCCGTGACACTTTTTGGATCATTCAGCCTCGGCAAGCTGATTGACACTATTTATTTTGAACTGAGTGCGCGGGCCAGGAAGCTTGAAGAATACAAACGCTCAGAGCGACTGGTCAGCGATGCCGACCGTGGCGACCAGGTGACACAGTTGTTAGCGATGCGTTCTCTCAACCGTGTGTTGCCACAACTGAAAAATTTCTGTCAGGCGCGCCAGGTTCATCCGTGGCAAGTCTACAACGTGTTGTGCCAGCTGGTGGGCGATCTTTCCTCATTCAATGACAGCTGCACCTTCCTTGGTGAGTGGCACGACGGTGAAAATTCACTGCAAACCTACAACCACAATGAATTGCTGAGTTGTTTCGAAAGCGCCCGTAAGACGCTGATTACCTTGTTGAACAGTCTGGTGCTTGAGGACAATACGTACATCACGCTGGAAAACGATCTTCAGGGCGTGTTCACCGGAAGCTTTGACAGCGCGCAGAGCAAAAATCCCGAAACGGTACTGCTGCTGTTACGTTCCGCCAGCATGCCGATGGAAAATCGTCAGATAAAAAATCCGGGGGGCATCAAACTGGCTTCACCAAGAATGATCGAACCACTGATCCAGCATGCTCTGCCGGGCATTCCGGTAGTTCGTTGTCCACAGCCACCGCGGGGTGTACCAAACCGCAGAGATTCGCATTATTTCCTTGTCGAGCAGGATAGCGAATTGTGGAACAAAGCCCGGCAGCACAGCAGCATTTCCTTCTACTGGCCAGACATGCCGGAAGATCTTCAGGTGCAAATTATATTTGTGGTGCCTTCATGATGAGTTTGCTCAATTGTTATTTACCGCTGTTTCGCTATGTGACGGCGTTTTTTATTAATCCGCAGGAATATTCTGATTACAGAGAGTTTCGCGAAAAAATTATTACTTTATTACAGCAGGCGCTGCTTGAGTCAGAACGTCATCATGAAAAAGCAGAGTGCGATGATGCTTATTTCGCGGTGGTGCTGTGGGTAGATGAGCGGGTATTAAGATCCCGCGCGGAGTGGGTGAAAGAATGGCGAAGTAATCTGTTGCAGAAATATTATTTTGATATTTCTGTCGGCGGCGAAGCGTTTTTCGACCGGCTGGATCAAACCGATAAAACCAATACACAACTGAGAATGGTGTATCTGTTCTGTCTGCTGATGGGCTTCCACGGAAAATATACCTCACAGGATGCGCAGCTTTTGCAACAGCGCATCGAGGATGAGCGGCAATGCTTGCCACAAGCCTGGCGTCACTGGCCGAACAATGCCTTGCTGGTTGAACAGGACGCAGGCGGCGGCGAAAAAAATAAAACGGTGGTGAAAAAACTACGCCAGCGTAAAGGGCTGTTACTGGCACTGCCTGTTGTCGTCTATTTAGTGATTTTGTCCACCGGCTTAGGGATATTTTTCAGGTAACCTATCATGTTTAAAAAATTACTTTCCTTTGTCGCATGGACACTATTTCTGTGCCTGTTACTTATTGTTTGTATTGTCATGTCTGTTGTTTTCGAACAAACACTCCTGCATGCATTAATTTTGTGGCTGATATTGATCCTCGCCGTTTTATTTTCCCGGTTTGTCTGGGGATCTGTTTCCGGTATGGCGCAGGCGAAATATATCTCCTCCCTGAAGGCAAGATTTAAACTCACCCGGCTGGAATATGTTTTATTCGAACACTGGAAAACCGGGGCTGCGGTAATTAAGCGCATCAGAAGACGCAAACAGCCAATACCCTGGTTTATACTCACTGGCGGGCGAAGTGGTAAAACGACGCTGATGGCCGGTGCAGGATTACCGCTGTTTTCCAATGAACCGGAAAGTTCTCTGGTTGTGCCGACCCGAACCTTACGCTGGTGGTTTTTTCGCTCCGCAGGTTTTCTCGACCTTTCCAGCCATTTTCTGAATAAAACCCCGGCCTTCGAGCGCGGCTGGTTGCGTCTGGTGAACTGGTGTGCCCGTCTGCCTGCGCCGGGTGGCATCGTGGTGTGCGTGTCGGTCAGTGAGTTGCTCGAAAAAGATGACGCGGAACTGCATCTGCATGCGCGGCATATCCGCACGCAGATCGAACCGCTGGTCAGTAAAGTCAAACGCCGTCTGCCGGTGTATCTGTTTATCACYTGTTGTGACCGGGTGCCCGGTTTCAGCCACTGGGCCAATAATCTCTCCGCCGAACAGCGCCAGCAACCGCTGGGTTACTACTGGCGCCGTTCGCCTGTCGTCGACGGGAAAGATCCGGCCTTGCTGGATCCGCTGTTTACGTGCGTGAAAGACGGGCTGGATAAAGTGCGTGTCAGCATGCTTTCGGGCGGCGAACCGGATGGCGACACGCTGGCGTTGATGGATTTCCCTGAACAGCTACCGAAATTGCAACCTGCACTGCAACGTTATCTGGCCGCCCTGTGTGAGCCGGACGCTTACTTTCAGCCCGCAGCACTGGGTGGTATCTGGTTTACCGCCACTGAACCTGTCAGCAAAAACAGTGCTTCGCGTCAGGCTTTCTTTATCCATGACCTGATGGCCCGATTACTGCCTGAACTAAGCCGCCAGCGTGAAATTGAGCCTGTCGGGTTTGGCCGTCGCTATCTGCATAAATGGGGGGCGATGACCTTCAGTGTGCTGGCAATAACCTATGTGCTGTTTTCCGGTTATTTCACCAACCGCCTCACCGGGGGCTCGCCCGCGCAAATGGATGTCACGGCGCAGGTTCAGCAGCTTGAGAACATTGAGCACTGGAATGCACATCCGCTGAAATATTTACCTTTTGTTCCCGTGCTCAACCATCGCCATACGCAGCTTGAGGCCAGCATTCTTGCTGCATCCCCACGCGATAAGGTGAACCTGCGGGAGATAGCAGATAACTACCAGCAGCTGTTCACCGACGCCGATCCACAGCAAAAACGCGAGTTGATTCTGAACCTGGCAAGCACGCTTATCACTAAACAGGCCATGTGGGAAAAACAGCCGGTCAGTGAGCTGATAAAACAGGCGCCGGTTCCGGCGGCGCTGAGCATGACCGGGGCCACCGTGTCCTTACCCTATCAACAGGATGTGGTGTTGCAACGCGCGCTGTTACAGTTGCCGGAAGGCGGCAAGCAACTTGTGGTACTGCGCGAATTGCTCGGACGTTTGGTCAACAGTGATCCGCAGATGGCATGGCTGGTGGCTCCTTCAGGCGATCTGACGCCAGTGAATCTGACGGATTTCATGCCCTCGTATGAGGATAAAACGCAGGTCAGTGGTCTGTGGACGCTACAGGGCACCGCACAAATTCAGGGCTGGTTGAAGGAAATCCGTCGCGCAGGAGGTGAACAGGTCCCGATGCCTGCGCTAGTGGCTTTTGAACAGCACTGGCCTGCGCTGCGCCAGACGCAATGGATGACGATGATGCTGGCGATGAACCARCAACCCGCCCCGGAGCTGACCAGCGAAGAGTGGCAAACCGCGCTGATTACGCTCGATCAGGGTAACAGCCCATCAATGAAATTTTCCCGTTACGTCAATGAACAACTAGAAGACATCCGTGCTCAGGATGCCGAGCCCTGGTTGCGCGAGCTGCGCCGGTTGAATCAGTTACAGGCTATGTCGGTACCCGGTGCGCTGATACCGCGTATCAGCAAGGTCCAGCAGTCTTTTCAGAAGAAAATTTCAGCACTGCTGAAAATCGACAGCAAAACCCTGACACCCGTGCTTTCCGATCTCAATGTGAAAAACTGGAATGCCTGGAAAAACAGTCTGCATGCGGCGGTTTCGGACGTGTTTGCTACGCCGAAAAGCAGCGATCGTCTGACGCGCGGACTGTTCCAGACCGGCGCGGCGGGCGACAGCAATCCACTGCAATTACTCGACAGCCGTTTTAACGTGCTGCGTAAGAGCCTGTCGGCGGAACGCGATGATTTTGCCTCCAACGCGGTGTGGGCGTTGTATCAGAATGATGCGCACTGGCTGGTGGCGCATGCCATGCAGCGTTCTGCCTGCTGGCTTGAACAGCAATGGCAGAGCCGGGTGCTGTGGCCAATGGAAAATAATGCCAGCCGTCTGGAGTACGACGACCAACAGGATCTGGCGTGGCAATACCTGTCTGACTTTATCCGTGGACCGGCAAAAAGTGTGCTGGTGGTTGAAGATAACGGGCCAAAAGCGGGCGAATTCAACGGGCAGACACCGGGTCTGACACCGGAATTTCTGCGAATGGTCAATCACGTGTTGCGTCCGGATGACGTGCTGGCGATGCCGGAACGTGAAAATACCCGCAATGACGATGCGCTGGCCGCCCTGAAAGATGAGCAGGCCGATCTGGAGGCTCAAATGGCGGCACTGGAAGCAAAACCGCTGGAACTGACGCTTAAAAGCCTGCCTGCCACCATTCCCGGCGGTGCGCGGCTAATGCCGGTGGGCACTCAGTTGACGCTGTTCTGCGATGAGCAACAGTGGAAGCTCAATAGCATGAACTTCAGCGAACAGGCGGCATTCCGCTGGCGTCCGGGGCATTGCAGTCGTGCCACGCTGGTGATCAAGTTCCCTGGTTTCGATCTGACGTACGAATACTTCGGCGACGCCGCATGGCCTGATTTCCTGCAGGACATTTCCGACGGGCAGCATCGTTTCAAAGCGGAAGATTTCCCGGATGATGCCGCTCAGCTGACGGCACTGGGCATCAAAGAAGTCATGGTGCGTTATCAGAGCGGCTCACAGAACGCGGTGCAGGATCGCTGGCATCAGTGGCAGGAACTCAATCAGGCACTGAATGACAACGCTGAGGCGCAGCAGGAAACCGGCCTTAAAAAAGCGGAAAAACAACGACCGACAGCGCTGAAAAGTGCGTTCTCGCAACTGCCTGTCCGCATTACCGGATGTCACTGAGCGTCTGGTCAGGACGCCTTTTGAAAAATTTAGAAAGGATAATTTATGGGTAACTACCTGAAGAAAATTGTTGAGAAAATGAATGTCGAGGCACGTGAGTGCCTTGATGCCGCGATCAGTCTGGCCGTCAGCCGTACGCATCACGAAGTGGACATCGAGCATTTACTGCTCGCACTGGTGACCCGTCAGCCTGCGCTGATTGAGCAACTCTGTCTGAATGCCGGATTGCGGGGTGATGCGTTAGTCGATGCGCTGAAAGTCAGCCTCAACCACCTGCGCAGCGGCAATACGCGTAGCCCGGTATTATCGGAGCTGCTGGTCGAACACCTGGAGAAATCCTGGTTGCACGCCAGTGCCTGCTGGCAGCAAACACAACTGCCGGTACAGGCTTTTCTGGGTAGCCTGATTGCCAGTGAAAAAGACAATCAGATTCACCTGTCGTCAGCCTTACAGCAGGCGCTGCTGTGTCAGGCTGATTGCGCTGACCGGTTGCTGCACGATGCCTGCGCACCGGCACAGGCCACGAATCATCCTGCTGCAACCCGCCACAATACGGATTCTGCGGTGATGAAATTTACCCGTAACCTGACTGAACAGGCGCGTGATGCGGCACTGGATCCCGCGCTGGGTCGCGAGCCTGAAATTCGTCAACTGATCGACGTGCTATTACGCCGCCGTCAGAACAACCCGGTGCTGACCGGTGAACCGGGAGTGGGGAAAACCGCGCTGGTTGAAGGGCTGGCACAGCGCATTGCGGATGGCACTGTACCGGAAGCGCTGAAGTCAATGGAGATTCTGTCGCTGGATATGGGGTTGCTTCAGGCCGGTGCCAGCGTGAAAGGCGAATTTGAAAACCGCCTGCAAACCCTGTTGCGTGAAGTGAAAGAATACCCGTCTCCGGTCATTCTGTTCATTGATGAGGCGCATACACTGATTGGCGCGGGGGGACAGGCCGGTCAGAACGACGCTGCTAACCTGCTTAAACCAGCGCTGGCTCGTGGGGAAATGCGCGTGGTGGCAGCCACCACCTGGGCTGAATACAAAAAATATTTTGAGAAAGATGCTGCCCTGGCACGACGTTTTCAGGTGATCAAAGTGGCGGAGCCTGATGAAGAGACCGCCATCGCCATGCTGCGATCCCTGAAACCGGCTCTCAGTAAACATCATGGCGTGCAAATCCTCGAAAGCGCGCTCGTGGCCGCTGTTCGCCTCTCCAGCCGCTATATTTCTGGCCGCCAGTTGCCGGACAAATCCATCAGCTTGCTGGACACCGCCTGCGCTCGGGTGGCGATTTCACAGTGCCATGAGCCCAAAGAGATCGAAGATCTTAATGCGATGATCAGCAACATTCACACTGAGCGGGAAAGTCTGCTGAAAGAGGGCGAGAATCCCTCCCGGGTGAAATGGCTGGACCAGCGTGAAAGCGAACTGAAGCAAAGTCTGGAGGCACTGCTGCCGGTCTGGCGTCAGCAACAGCAGATCGTGGCGCAAATTAATAGTATTGAGGATGTGGCGCAGATTGCCGCATTGCGTGTGCAACTGGCTGAGATGCATAAAGATCAAGCTCTGGTGTATGACTGCGTGGATGCGACCTGTGTCGCAGATGTGATTGCTGGCTGGACCGGTATTCCGCTGGGCCGGATGATGGAAAAAGAGCAGCAACAGCTTGGCGATCTGGTTGCACGTCTGGAAAGCCGGGTGATCGGGCAATCCCACGCATTAGCGGACATTGCGCAGCAAATCCGCATCGGGCGCGCCAATCTGGCGGATCCGGTTAAGCCGACCGGCGTCTTTATGCTGGCCGGGCCCTCCGGAGTTGGGAAAACAGAAACGGCGCTGGCCTTGTCTGAGCTGCTTTTCGGTGGCGAGCAAAGTTTAATTACCATCAATATGTCCGAGTATCAGGAAGCACATTCTGTATCAGGCCTGAAAGGTTCCCCGCCCGGGTATGTGGGTTATGGGCAGGGCGGTGTGCTGACCGAGGCGGTGCGTCGTCGTCCATACAGCGTGGTGCTGCTCGATGAAGTTGAGAAAGCCCATCCGGATGTGATGGAGATTTTCTATCAGGTATTTGATAAAGGCGTGATGGAAGACGCTGAAGGCCAACTGATCAATTTCCGCAATACCCTGATTATTCTGACCAGCAATCTGGCCAGCGATCGCGTGATGACCGCCTGTGCCGCCGGAAATACGGATCAGAAAGCGTTGACAGCACTCCTGCGGCCTGAATTCGATCAGTACTTCCGTCCGGCGCTGATGGGACGTTTACAGCTGATCCCTTATCTGCCGGTCGTGGGCGAAACACTGGCAAAAATCATCCGTCTCAAAATCGATAAAGTATGCAAACGCTTTAGCGGTGCCGGTGAAGGTAATTCCTCCCTGAGCTACAGCGAAAAAGTGGTGGAGTTCATGGCCAGCCGCTGTCAGGTCGAACAAAGCGGGGCGCGTGAAATTGATGCCGTCCTGAATCGGGAACTGCTGCCGTTGCTGACCGACCGTCTGCTGGCGGTCGAAAGCAAAGCCGATATCCGCCTGCAGGTTGGTGTCAGTAAAGATCAGCTCACTCTGACGAAACAGTCAGCGACCAAACGCTCTGCCGCGAAACAACCCGTCTGAGTGACAGGAAAAGGATAACCATGAAAAACCGGGTGAATTTGCGCGCACTGAAAATTAACGGGCACGATCCGAGGCTCAGCAAATCCTTTCTGTTGCTGAGCAGTGAGCTAAGCCCGCTGAATGGCACCATTCCCGCCAGACTGGACTGGAATGCGCTGGAAGAACGGTGTTTTCAGCTGTTCCATGAATATGGCTACGACCTGCAAAGTGGCATGTGGTTTTGTCTCATCAACCTGCGGCTTAAGAGCTGGAAAGGGCTGGCGTTGGCACTCGATCTGCTGTCGACGGCATTTACCCACAACAGCCAGCGCTGCTGGCCGCCTGTGGCCGCCGTTCAGCAGCGACAGCAGTTGATCGACTGGTTCAATGCCAATGTGGCGACGCATATTTATACGCTGGAGTACGGGCCGGAAAACAGCGCGGAAATGCGACAGGTAGAAAGAAGTATCGGCGTGTTGTGCACACAGTCCAAAAACCTGCAATCACGCAGCCATGACTCGCTGAACAATCTGCATTATTTCCTGCAGGTTCGCTGTCGTTCCGTGCCGTATCCGGTCCACGCCAAAGTGACGAAAGCGATACGTGAGCCCGTAGATAAGACTCCTCAGGTATTGAGTGAGAAAAATGTCGCTGCACTGCTGACTGACATCGTACCTGATGTAGAACCGGTTGAAATCCAGCTTGCTGAGACACATCAACCGCGCCCGTTATTGTGGGGGCTCGGTGGAATGGCTGCTGGCATAGCGGTTTGCGCCGTCGCTGCGGCGTTCTGGTTCTCATCACAGACGTTGAGTTTTAGTGAAAAGTTGAGCGTCCCGTTACTGACATTGCAACACAGTGAGCGTCAAATAAATGACGCCTGGAACAAAGCGCCTGAAGCCGATCTGAATGCGCAAAAAGAGGCAGTGTTAGCGCAGGCGGCGCCGGTGCTGACATGGCTGAGCGAACAACCCTCTGATGTATTGCTGCGTCAGGGTGAAATATTGTCTGATCATCTGGAAAAAGCCTATCCGGGAAATCAGTACAGTGCTCAATGGCGGCGCACAGTAGATGAAAAGGCGGGAGATATTCCGGCGCTGGACGGTTTAGTGCTTGCTAATAAACATCTTGATGAGCTTGAAGCCCGGTTGCTGAACGCTGAAAAGAAACACAGCCAATATATGACCGTGTCAGAATTGAAAACAGCGGTATATCAGATACGGCAGGACCTGCAGCGCAATGGTGTGCCCGCTGAAACCCTACTCTGGCAACTCAGTCAGCAAAATGAAAATACCGATCAGTCTAATTCGGCATTATTAAAGCAGGTCTCACAAAGAATCGAAGCGTTAAATTCAATCTATTTTATGTATTTATTTGAAAAGCCTATCTGAAGAATTTATTAATAGTAATTATGTAATGGAGTTACATTATGTTCGGTAAAAAACAGTTAAAGTCTCCCGATGCAGATAAAGTCAAAGCGTTGAAGAAATGGGACGCTCGTGATAAAAAAAGACAACTGCTGATTCACACGGTTTCTGCTAACTATGTGAATACACCACTGCTCATGAAACCGGGCAGAGATGTTTTTAAAACCTGGGATATTATTTCAAGTTCATTCATTGATCTGGATAACGTGCTGGCCGGTTTCCGGTTGGGGGCCGGACTCACGGTCAGGTCGCAATCAGGATTATTTTTCGAAGCAGGCTTTATTCTCGATGTGCCGGTGCAAAATATAATGGGAACATTCAGCGGTGATGTATGGTTCCCTAATCATGCGGGTGTCAGTAATGGTATGGTCTATAACCGTTTTGCCCTTGCTGACAATATTTTTGCGGGCAGATCTAAAAAGAAAGAAATCATTGCTCCCGGTGGTTACAATCAAATTCAGCCACCCCAAAAGATACTCAAGAACACTAATTACCAATGGCATAATGAGATCCTGCTTATTGGTCGTCCGGATATTAATACTTATCAGGGATTACCTCCGACGCGTGACATTAAAATAGCGGGGATTTTTGTAGCACCTAAGACTATACGTCCGACTCGGGAAGCGACCCTAGGGATTAACGAAAGGTTGTACAAGTTAGTTGAACGGATGAAAAAATGTAATCCTGGCGTTCCGGTTATTGACATTTCTCGTTAAAGATCTCCTTTACAGAGATGAGCGTCATGTGTAAGCCCCCTTAAACCGGTTCGCTTTACGCATGACTATCATGCCCTTAATGTCAAAAGTTAGCCTTGAATAATAAAGCGTTCATCTATACCCGATGGCGTACGAGTGTATCTATACTCTTTCTGTGGGACGACCAACGTCGCCCCGGAAATTGTGAAGCCACTCATGAAGCAAACTAAAAATAAATCATCGCTGCTTACTGTGACCGTGGCCTGTATCGGTGTTGTCTATGGC
>NZ_JBFUHK010000052.1:0-25538 GCF_056402435.1 Rahnella sp. P4_A8
GTCTTCGTGCGTTCTCTTAGCGGCGAAGCGCGTTTTAGAAAGAGCGCAGGAAGACAGGCTCCAGATAAACCAACGTATTAGAGACAGATAAGGAAAAGCACCATGTCAGAACGTGTAAATAATGACGTGGATCCGATCGAAACTCGCGACTGGCTACAAGCGATCGAATCGGTCATCCGTGAAGAAGGTGTTGAGCGTGCACAGTTCCTGATCGATCAGGTTCTCAGTGAAGCGCGCAAGGGCGGCGTAAGCGTCGCTGCTGGCGCAGCCAGCCGTAACTACGTCAATACCATCGCTGTTGAAGACGAACCTGAATACCCGGGTAACCTGGAGCTGGAACGTAACATTCGTACTGCTATCCGCTGGAACGCCATCATGACCGTTCTGCGTGCGTCCAAGAAAGACCTGGAACTCGGCGGCCACATGGCTTCCTTCCAGTCTTCTGCGACCGTGTACGAAGTGTGCTTCAACCACTTCTTCCGTGCGCGCAACGAAAAAGACGGCGGCGATCTGGTGTACTTCCAGGGCCACATCTCTCCGGGCGTGTACGCACGTGCTTTCCTTGAAGGCCGTCTGACTGAAGACCAGATGAACAATTTCCGTCAGGAAGTTCACGGTAAAGGTCTGTCGTCTTATCCGCACCCTAAACTGATGCCTGAGTTCTGGCAGTTCCCGACCGTATCCATGGGTCTGGGCCCGATCGGTGCCATCTATCAGGCTAAATTCCTGAAATATCTGGAACACCGTGGTCTGAAAGACACCTCCGCACAGCGCGTTTACGCATTCCTGGGCGACGGTGAAATGGACGAACCAGAATCCAAAGGGGCGATCACCATCGCGACCCGTGAGAAACTGGATAACCTGTGCTTCATCATCAACTGTAACCTGCAGCGTCTTGATGGCCCGGTAACCGGTAACGGCAAAATCATCAACGAACTCGACGGCATCTTTGCAGGCGCTGGCTGGAACGTGATCAAAGTGATCTGGGGCAACCGCTGGGATGAACTGCTGCGTAAAGACACCAGCGGTAAACTGATCCAGCTGATGAACGAAACCGTGGATGGCGACTATCAGACCTTCAAGTCCCGCGACGGTAAATACGTTCGTGACCACTTCTTCGGCAAATACCCTGAAACCGCCGCTCTGGTCAAAGATATGACCGACGACGAAATCTGGGCGCTGAACCGTGGCGGCCATGATCCGAAGAAAGTCTTCGCTGCACTGAACAAAGCACAGAACACCAAAGGTCAGCCGACCGTTATCCTTGCGCATACCATTAAAGGTTATGGCATGGGCGACGCTGCCGAAGGTAAAAACATTGCTCACCAGGTGAAGAAAATGAACATGGATGGCGTGCGCTATATCCGTGATCGTTTTAGCGTGCCAGTAACCGATGAAAATCTGGAAAAACTGCCGTACATCACGCTGGAAAAAGACTCTGCAGAATACAAATACCTGCACGAACGTCGCGCTGCGCTGAAAGGCTACCTGCCGACCCGTCTGCCAAACTTCACGCAGAAGCTGGAAATGCCGAAACTGGAAGACTTCTCACAACTGCTGGAAGAGCAGAAGAAAGAGATCTCTACCACTATCGCTTTCGTCCGTGCACTGAACGTGATGCTGAAAAACGACTCCATTAAAGACCGTCTGGTGCCGATCATCGCCGATGAAGCGCGTACATTCGGTATGGAAGGTCTGTTCCGTCAGATTGGTATTTACAGCCCGAACGGCCAGCAGTACACCCCGCAGGACCGTGAGCAGGTTGCTTACTATAAAGAAGACGAGAAAGGTCAGATCCTGCAGGAAGGTATCAACGAACTGGGTGCCGCATCTTCATGGCTGGCCGCAGCAACGTCTTACAGCACCAACGATCTGCCAATGATCCCGTTCTACATCTACTACTCCATGTTCGGTTTCCAGCGTATCGGCGACCTGTGCTGGGCAGCGGGTGACCAACAGGCGCGTGGCTTCCTGATCGGTGGTACGTCAGGTCGTACTACCCTGAACGGCGAAGGTCTGCAGCACGAAGATGGTCACAGCCATATTCAGTCTCTGACTATCCCTAACTGTATTTCTTACGACCCGTCTTACGCCTACGAAGTGGCTGTCATCATGCATGACGGTCTGGTGCGTATGTACGGTGAAGCGCAGGAAAACATTTATTACTACATCACCACGCTGAACGAAAACTACCACATGCCAGCCATGCCGGAAGGCGCGGAAGAAGGCATCCGTAAGGGTATCTACAAGCTGGATACGCTGGAAGGCAGCAAAGGGAAAGTGCAGTTGCTGGGCTCCGGTTCCATCCTGCGTCACGTACGTGAAGCGGCAGAGATCTTGTCCAAAGACTACGGCGTAGGTTCTGACGTTTACAGCGTGACCTCCTTCACTGAACTGGCCCGCGATGGTCAGGACTGTGAGCGCTGGAACATGCTGCACCCGACTGAAACCCCACGCGTTCCGTACATCGCCCAGGTGATGAGCGATGCGCCAGCGGTGGCGTCTACTGACTACATGAAACTGTTTGCTGAACAGGTTCGTACATACGTTCCGGCCAGCGATTATCGCGTACTGGGTACGGATGGCTTCGGTCGTTCAGACAGCCGCGAAAACCTGCGTCACCACTTCGAAGTGGATGCGTCTTACGTTGTGGTTGCTGCGCTGGGTGAATTGGCTAAACGCGGCGAAATCGAAACGTCTGTAGTGGCTGAAGCCATTAAGAAATTCGATATCAATCCAGAAAAAGTTAACCCGCGTCTGGCATAAGAGGTAAAGACAGATGGCTATTGAAATTAACGTACCGGACATCGGTGCAGATGCAGTGGAAGTCACCGAAATTATGGTGAAGGTGGGCGATAAAGTTGAAGCAGAACAATCGCTGATCACCGTTGAAGGCGATAAAGCTTCTATGGAAGTGCCTTCTCCACAAGCTGGCGTGGTCAAAGAAATTAAAGTTGCGGTCGGCGATACCGTCGAAACCGGCAAACTGATCATGATCTTTGACGCCGCTGACGGTGCTGCTGATGCAGCACCTGCGAAACAGGAAGCCAAAGCAGAAGAGAAACCTGCTGCTGCTGCCGCACCTGCTTCCAGCGAAAGCAAAGAAGTGAACGTACCTGATATCGGTGGCGACGAAGTTGAAGTCACTGAAATTATGGTAAAAGTAGGCGACACAGTAGAAGCGGAACAATCGCTGATCACCGTAGAAGGCGACAAAGCCTCTATGGAAGTCCCTGCGCCGTTCGCGGGCAAAGTGAAAGAAATCAAAATCGCTGCGGGCGACAAAGTCAGCACCGGTTCCCTGATCATGGTCTTCGAAGTGGCAGGTTCTGGTGCAGCCGCACCTGCCGCAGCAGCAGAAACCCAATCAGACGCGGCACCTGCTGCACCGGCTCAGTCCGGCAGCAAAGAAGTGAACGTGCCTGATATCGGTGGCGACGAAGTTGAAGTCACTGAAATCATGGTGAAAGTGGGCGACAAAATCAGTGCAGAACAGTCACTGATTACCGTTGAAGGCGACAAAGCCTCAATGGAAGTCCCGGCTCCGTTCGCGGGTACCGTGAAAGAAATCAAAATTGCTGCGGGCGACAAAGTCAGCACCGGCTCTCTGATCATGGTCTTCGAAGTAGAAGGCGCTGCGCCTGCTGCTCCGGCGGCTAAGAAAGAAGAAGCGGCTGCCCCGGCGAAACAGGAACAAAAAGCCGCTGCTCCTGCTGTTAAAGCAGAAAGCAAAGGCGAATTCGCAGAGAACGATGCTTACGTTCACGCCACGCCGGTTATCCGCCGTCTGGCCCGTGAATTCGGCGTTAACCTGGCGAAAGTCAAAGGCACTGGCCGTAAAGGTCGCATCCTGCGTGAAGACGTACAGACTTACGTGAAAGACGCGGTCAAACGTGCTGAAGCCGCGCCGGCAGCAGCAACGGGTGGCGGTCTGCCGGGCATGTTGCCTTGGCCGAAAGTGGACTTCAGCAAGTTCGGYGAGATTGAAGAAGTTGAACTGGGCCGTATCCAGAAAATCTCTGGTGCGAACCTGAGCCGTAACTGGGTGATGATCCCGCACGTTACGCACTTCGACAAAACTGATATCACTGAGCTGGAAGCGTTCCGTAAACAGCAGAACGATGAAGCCGCTAAACGCAAACTGGACGTGAAATTCACCCCGGTGGTCTTCATCATGAAAGCCGTTGCCGCTGCCCTTGAGCAGATGCCACGCTTCAACAGTTCCCTGTCCGAAGATGGTCAGAAACTGACGCTGAAAAAATACATCAACATCGGTGTGGCGGTTGATACGCCAAACGGTCTGGTTGTTCCGGTCTTCAAAGACGTGAACAAGAAAGGCATCGCCGAGTTGTCCCGTGAGCTGATGGCTATCTCCAAGAAAGCCCGTGACGGTAAGCTGACTGCTGGCGAAATGCAGGGCGGTTGCTTCACTATCTCCAGCCTCGGGGGTATCGGGACGACCCACTTCGCGCCAATCGTTAATGCGCCGGAAGTGGCTATCCTCGGTGTTTCCAAGTCTGCCATTGAGCCAGTCTGGAACGGCAAAGAGTTCACACCGCGTCTGATGATGCCAATGTCGCTCTCCTTCGACCACCGTGTCATTGACGGTGCCGATGGTGCGCGCTTCATCACCATCATCAACAACGTGTTGTCAGACATTCGCCGCCTGGTGATGTAAGTGAAAAGCCGGCCAGACGGCCGGCTTTTTTCTGATGATCTCTTCATGCTGTTTGAGATTTTCCAGGGCAAAGCACAAATCGGATGCCGTTTGTTGTTTCAAATTTGTTAACAATTTTGTAAACTGCGGGCGGATAGAACGACCCGGTGGATGATGGGCGTTACGATATAAAATGACGTCAGACCCGCCGGACATAAATTAAGAGGTCATGATGAGTACTGAAATTAAAACTCAGGTCGTGGTACTTGGGGCGGGTCCTGCGGGCTATTCTGCTGCTTTCCGTTGCGCTGATTTAGGTCTTGAAACTGTTCTGGTTGAACGTTATTCCACGCTTGGCGGCGTGTGTCTGAACGTTGGCTGTATCCCTTCTAAAGCTCTGCTGCACGTCGCGAAAGTGATCTCTGAGGCAAAAGCACTGGCTGAACACGGTATTGTTTTCGGTGAGCCGAAAACGGACATCGATAAAGTCCGCGTCTGGAAAGAAAAAGTCATCAACCAGCTGACCGGCGGTCTGTCCGGTATGGCGAAAGGCCGTAAAGTCAAAGTCGTTAACGGCTTGGGCAAATTTACTGGCGCGAATACTCTGGTTGTTGAAGGCGAAAATGGTCCGACGACCATCACTTTCGACAATGCGATCATTGCGGCGGGTTCCCGTCCAATCAAACTGCCATTCATTCCACATGATGACCCGCGTGTCTGGGATTCTACTGATGCACTGGAGCTGAAAAGCGTCCCTGAGCGTCTGCTGGTCATGGGCGGCGGCATTATCGGTCTGGAAATGGGCACCGTTTATCACGCGCTGGGTTCTCAGATTGACGTGGTAGAAATGTTTGATCAGGTGATCCCTGCGGCTGATAAAGACGTGGTGAAAGTCTTCACCAAGAAAATCAGCAAGCAATTCAATCTGATGCTGGAAACCAAAGTGACAGCCGTAGAAGCCAAAGAAGATGGCATTTACGTCACGATGGAAGGCAAAAAAGCCCCTGCTGAACCACAGCGTTATGACGCCGTGCTGGTGGCTATCGGTCGCGTGCCTAACGGTAAACTGCTGGAAGCGGGCGCTGCAGGCATTGAAGTGGACGACCGTGGTTTCATCCACGTCGACAAACAAATGCGCACCAACGTGCCACACATCTTTGCTATCGGCGATATCGTCGGTCAGCCAATGCTGGCGCACAAAGGTGTTCACGAAGGCCACGTAGCTGCCGAAGTTATCTCCGGCAAGAAACACTACTTCGATCCGAAAGTCATTCCATCCATTGCCTACACTGAGCCAGAAGTTGCCTGGGTGGGTCTGACTGAGAAAGAAGCGAAAGAAAAAGGCATCAGCTACGAAACCGCCACCTTCCCGTGGGCAGCTTCCGGCCGTGCTATCGCTTCCGACTGCGCAGACGGCATGACCAAACTGATCTTCGACAAAGAATCTCACCGTGTTATCGGTGGTGCGATTGTCGGCACCAACGGCGGCGAGCTGCTGGGCGAAATCGGTCTGGCGATCGAAATGGGTTGTGATGCAGAAGATATCGCGCTGACCATCCATGCTCACCCGACTCTGCACGAGTCCGTGGGTCTGGCAGCAGAAATCTACGAAGGCAGCATTACCGACCTGCCAAACCCGAAAGCGAAGAAAAAGTAATTTTCTCCTTTGCTGATAAACGCCTCTCCGGAGGCGTTTTTTTTTGCCTGATATTAGGTGCTAGTTATTTATATATCAAATAGGTTGTTAATGATAAATATAAATTGAATATGTTTAATGCGTTGATTGTTTAATATTTGGTGTCTGATTGCTTTATTCGTGAGCTTGGTAGCATTTTATTTTAAATTCAATGTTAAAACGGAGGGGGTTAATTGTTTTAATTACATTAGATATATAAATGGAGCAACAATGGACGTTAAGTTAAGGACTACGCTCAGCGTATTATGTTTATTGTCATTATGTCCGTCGGCTAAGGCCGCAACCGAATGTATGTTTACCTCACAATCAAACATAAATATCACCTACAGCGATACGATTGTAATTACTGATGAAGCACCGCCTGCCAATGGTTTTAAGCAACTCACCACGCAAACCAGTACGCAATATATTCCTTCAACCGAGATTCATTCAACCTGTAATGCAGGTCAGGATGGGCAAGCTTTTTCAGGCAGTGTTGCCGGATATCAGGGGTCATTAGATATTTTTACCGCCATAAATGGTAAAAACGTGCAACTTTATGGCACGTCTATTCCCGGCATATTTTATGCGGTAAAAATGTATAGCAAAAAATGCCCGGAAATGGGGGGCTATGTTCCCCCGAGTAAAGACTGGACGTTTCTCTATGATGTTGGCGATGACGATGAAAAATCGTGTTTGAAAAGTGATGAGCCTTATTATTTTGACCTGGCTTTCTTTATGAATTCAGATTACCAGCCGCGGGAAGATACCATCGCGATTCAAAATATCCCGATACAGGAACACGGCAATTTCAAACTTTCCGGTACGGATGGTGATGATGCGCAAGGGAAGGCAACGGTTGAAACGGTGCAGTTTGTCGCTGAATTAAGGAAGAATGCCACGGAATGTCCAACGTCGGCGACATTGTTGAATGAATTACAAAACAACCTTGCGAAGAATAACCAAATAGTCACGGCCCAGCATCGAGGGGATTTTAATGACACGCAGCCAGAAAACAGCCTCGGTGCTTTTCATCTGTCCTATGATCGTTGCCGCGCTAACGTGGAAACGGACGTCCGCGCGACGTCAGACGGTGAACTGGTTGTGTTTCATGATCTCAACATCGGTAAGATGCTTGAGCCAACTTATGATCCTATCGCGAACTCCGGGCCGAATGTGGCGCTGAGTAGTTTGACACTGGCAGAATTGCAGCAAAAGTACCTCGTCAATGTTGCCACGCGACAACCGACAACGTATACGGTACCGACGGTCAATCAACTGATAGATGATTACATTGCCTATAATGGCCAGTCACTCATTTATCTCGAAACCAAGTCATCTTCCGTCATCATGCCCACTGCACTGGCCCTGTATAATAAATCGGTTACGTATTCGGGCAGCAACCTGTTACAGCGGATCATTATGAAAGTGAATATGGCGGAATATCCCTCGCCAGACCTTTGGAATAATGCACTGATTAACGCCGGTATCCCGGCGGGGGTCACCATCATGATCGATCCGGTGATTACACCTAATGATGCCAGTAAAATAAATGACTTGCCTGACACCACCTTTGCCTGTCCCGCCGGGATCTCCGATAGCAAGGCGGTTTGTGCCGTTCGCGCATGGGCAAACGCGCCAGCGACACTGGCCCCGATGGTCTCTGTGTTAATTAAAGATTCCGCCGATTTTGAGGAAGTGAGCACCAAACAAAATGAACAGGGCAGCTATGACGCGCCAGCCAATTTCCAGTTATCAAATACGGTGAGTGGTACGGTGGCTGAAATGGTGGCGGTAATTAAAGGGGCAGGGAAAGCGCTGGAGATATTCTCACCCGTACCAGATTACATGTTATGGAAAAATTTAAATTTCTACACCGAAACGGTCTATGACAAAAATATCCCGCAGGATATCTCGGTCAGAGAAGCATTTTATAATAACGACTCATCATGCTGTTACCGCGTGCTGGATAAGCTCAGTCCGTCAACAATAGCGGCAGAAAAAAATGATTATCGCATGAACCTCGGCTGGCTGCGGGATATCGGCGCAAATGTCATTACGGCTGACGACACGGATTCAATTAATACTTATTTTTCTGGCACTGGAGTGCTTGATAGAAAATTAACGCCACATGTCTGGACACCTTCTTTTTATATGCAATCGATTTTGTCCTGGCAATTGGGTAGTGCAGTCATGGAAGGCAAGAGTCTGGCTTCCGAGAAAGATGCTTATGCTCTCTATAATAACAATGATTCCTATGCATGGACCTATCGTCCCGACCCACCTATTGCGGTGATGCGAGCCGGCTATTACGCATGGATGTCAGTTAAACGACAACCCGATGGACGGGTACGTATTTCACCCGCATATAATAAGGAGCAATGCTTGCGCTCAGCGTTGAGCAACCATTCGTGGGATTATGTTGGCTGGAAAAAGGATTGCACCTCGGAGAATACATTGTGGGAGATGCAACCTAAAAGCGGCAGTGAGGATTGGTTTTCGCTAATTGATGCCCATCATATGAGCCTGGGTTGGGCATACTCGGGCAAACTGTATTACGCCTATTCCTATGGCTATGTCTACGTCGATAAACCGTCAACGCTATCGGATCCTTATTACTGGTCATTCGGCACAGCAATATAACACGCGGTCGTCAGGCATAGTGCGCTATGCCTGATTAATCACCTGATACAACGGGATCATCGCCGCGCCCCACGAGGCGCTTTCGGCACCCATCGGGGAGTTCGCCAGCCGGACTTTCGGGCGGTCTGGATCAAGCCTGGCATCGAGCCTTTGCGTTAAAACCTCAGTCAGCCTTTCAGTGATGGTTTTCGGCATGGCACCCCCTAAAATAATCAACTGTGGATCCAGCCATTGCAGACATCCCATGATGCTCTGCTCGACCTGATCGCAACAGCGTGAAAACCAGACTTCCAGCAAGGGATGCTGTTCTGCGGTGAGTGCCGGTAGTTGCGCTTCGCTTAACCCTGCTTGTGTGAGCGTCGCGACCAGATCTTTATAGGATGGACGCGGTTTATCGCCGGGAAATGCCATACCGACTTCACCGGCATTCAGAAACCCGCCGCGCAGGAGTTTGCCATCGGCGATAATCCCGGCACCGATCCCGTAGCCGAGATCGATAAAGGTTATGTCACGATAGGAATTCCACGTACCTGAATACAGCTCGCCAATCGCCGAGGCATTGGCGTTGTTTTCAACCCATGTCGGCCAGGGCAAATTGTCCTCAAACGCCTGTTGCAGGTCGACATCGCGCCAGCTTGAAAGCCAGGCCACACAGTGACGCTTTTTGCCATCGGGCTTGAGAAAACCCGGCACGGCATACCCCATGCCGAGGATGCGCGCATGTTTAAGCTGGCGTTTTTTTAACGTCTGCTCCACCAGGTTTTTAATCTGTTTTAGTGTGGTGGCAAGCGGCTGATTTTCCTGATGAGGCTCAGAAATACTGAACAGTTTGCGGCCACTGAGATCGACCAGCGTCATGTCGATAAAGCCAGGGCTGAAAGCCAGCCCGACCGCACACGCGCCGCCAGGATTGAGCCGCAGGGGCAGCGACGGTTGTCCGCGCTGCCCCATATTGCGTTCGCCTTCGATAACCAGACCCGAAAATAAAAGCTCCCGGCATTGTTGGGTGATTGCCCCTGCAGTGAGATTTGAATAGCGCGCCAGTTCGGCGCGTGTCACCGGTGCATGGCGACGAATCAGCTCCAGCAGCAAACGTTGGGTAGGACGCAGTTCCAGACGGTCAGGTTTTACATTCATAATATGGCTATCGTTTTTGTTATCAGGCCCAGCGCAGTCCCGCTTCTTCTATCAGCGCCTGCAGGTACGGAAGATCATCATGGCTGAGCATATCGATCAGACCTTCACGCAGCCAGCCCATGATCTCGGGGCGACTATCATACCCGAATTTGTGCTGGTACTGCTCCAGTGGCGTCATGCCATTTTTCACTTCATGCAGGTACATGCGTACCCCCAGTCCCGCCTGTTTATAGGCCCGAAGATCGTCAACATGGGCGAACTCATATTCAAAACAGACGCAACTGGCATGGGAATGCTGCACGGCGGCCAGTTGATTGTTGTAACGCTCCAGCGTCACGACCTGCAATGCTAAATCTGGGATCAGGGCTTTGACGCGGTTAATCAACACATGATTAAACCCCAGCAACTGAATATGTGACAGCGCCTCTGGCATTGACTGCAACAAGGCAACCAGATGATACACAAATTCGTCATGTCGACGACGTTGCTTCACTTCCACGATCAGGCCCATGCCATTCTCTACCGCCCAACGCAGAATATCCTGCAATAAAGGGATCGGCGTGCCCGCAAATTGCGCATGGTATTTAACGCCGAAATCAAATTGCCGTAACTGCGCGAGCGTCATTTGCTCGACAAAACCTGTGCCGGTCGACACGCGATCAATGCGGTGATCGTGTGTGACCACCAGATGATTATCTGCGGTCAGATGAATATCTAACTCAATGCAATGAGTCCCTGCCTCTTTTGCCCCGATAAACGCGGGCAGAGTGTTTTCCGGATAACGGCTGGAGTAGCCGCGGTGACTGTTTGCCAGCACGATGCCTTGTGCGGCCTGATGAAAGTTAAACGCCATTGCCTGTTCCTTTTATGGTGTGAACATATGGCCATTAAATTTACTCTTTAAATTTAATTATGGGAATAAAATAATTATAGTGATTATTTTTATTATTCAACATTATGATAAATAATTAGTTTTTGTGTTTTTATGGCTTGGTTTTGATTTTGAGGATCTTTGTCACATAAATTTTATATTTAGTGTGTAAATTTAATTGCCGGAGTATTAACACAGGATTTGTACACTATGTCGACGCTTTCACTGGAACAGGTTACAAAGCAATTTGGCGCGTTTTACGCCGCCCGCGAGATCTCCTTCACCGCCGAGGAAGGTGAATTTGTCACCCTGCTTGGCCCGAGCGGCTGTGGCAAAACCACGCTGCTCAAAATGATCGGCGGGTTTCATCAGCCAGACAGCGGACGCATTCTGATTAACGGGCAATCCGTTAATAATTTGCCGCCGGAAAAGCGCAACACGGCAATGTGTTTTCAGTCGTACGCGCTGTTTCCGCACCTGAATGTGGCGCATAACATCTGTTTTGGTTTGAAGCAAAAACGCTTACCTCTTGCCGAGCAGCAACTGCGGCTGGCGGAGGCGTTGAAGCAGGTTGGCTTGCAGGATCAGCACCTGAAAATGCCGGTGCAACTTTCTGGCGGGCAGCAGCAACGCGTGGCACTGGCCAGAGCGATGGTCACGCGTCCGGATGTGGTGTTGTTTGACGAGCCGCTGTCCAATCTGGATGCGAAACTGCGTGAAAGTGTGCGTTTTGAAATCAAAGAGTTACAGCGGCAATATCAACTCACGTCCATTTATGTCACCCATGATCAGGCCGAAGCGTTGACCATGTCCGATAAGATCGTGGTGCTCAATGCGGGCAACGTGGAGCAAATTGGGCCGCCAGAAGAGATTTATTACCGTCCTGCTAACCGTTTCGTCGCTGATTTTATTGGTGCGGCCAATATCGATATCGCCCACATCACTCCTGCGGAACAGCCTGGTTTTTATCGGGTTCGCTGCCAGTTAGGTGAGTTTTACGTACGTTCTCCGCGTCCTCCGCTCGCTGAGCATTGCTATATCTGCTGGCGGCCTGAAGATGCGCGCTTTGTGCCGCAACCACAAACCGGCGATAACCATTTCTTCCTCACGCTGCGCAAAATGGCGTTTATGGGCAACCTGACCGAAGCATGGGGCGATAACGATGACGGTAAATTGTCGGTACGTCTGCAACTGGTCAAAAAACCGCAGGCCGAAAGCGGGGCGCGGGTTTGCTTCCGTTTACCCGAGGATGCGATTCACTTCCTCGAGCCAGTAGTGGAGGGGCACGATGAAATGGCGTAATGAGCTGACCGCCTGGCTGCTGATGATCAGTGGACTAGGCACCATTGCGTTGCTGATGGGATCGACCTTTTACGTGGTGCTGGTACAAAGCATCGGCTATTTCAATCTTTCCGGCGACAGCCAGTTTTCGCTCGAATACTGGCAAAACGTATTACAAGATCCGGTGCTGCACAGCGCGCTGATCTATTCGGTTAAAGTCTCAATATTGGGGGCTTTCGGTGCGGTGCTGCTCTCTTACCCGCTGGCGTTGTGGCTCCGTCAGCCGCTGGTGGCGAAAGAAGGTATCGTTGCTGTTTTGCGTGCACCGATGTTTATTCCCGGCCTCGTGGCGGCATTTCTGTTCATCAATATCATTGCTTATCACGGCGTGATCAATGAGCTATTGCTGGCGCTGGGCGTTATTGATCAACCGCTGCGTATGCAGAACGATGACTTTGGCTGGGGCGTCGTTATCTTACAAATCTGGAAGAATCTGCCGTTCGCGCTGATTCTGGTCGGTGGCTCAGTTAACGCAATCCGTACCGATGTACTGGACGCGGCGAGTAACCTGGGTGCCAGCCGCTGGCGCTGTTTTCGGGACGTTATCTTTCCCCTGACGTTACCCGCCGTGCAAGTGTCCCTGATCCTTATTTTTATCGGTGCGCTGGGCGACTTTGCCTTCTTCTCCGTCGCGGGTCCGCGCAATACCTACTCGCTGGCTCGCCTGATGCAGGCCACGGCTATGGAATACGGCGAATGGAATAACTCTGCGGTTATTGCCGTGATTATCATGCTGACGGCAGCATTGGGTACCTTGCTTATCGCTATCCTCCTGACACCGCTCGCCACCCGCAAAGGAGAGGTCAAATGAACCGCACGGCGAATGGACGCCTGATCGTCACGATTTCACTGTTGTTCTTTATTCTGGTCAATCTGGTCTGGCTTGGACTGCCATTTTCAATGGCTATCTTATGGTCGCTGGTTGACCCGCAACACCCGTGGAGCTACCCGGACTTATTCCCGCAAGTGTTGTCGATTAACCGCTGGATACAGGTGTGGCAGCAAACTTCGCTGTCAGAAGCCCTCTTTAACAGCTACACCATTGCGCCCGCCGTGGCGATGCTGAGTTTACTGCTGTCGTTACCCACCGCTTATGCGTTTGGGCGCATGACTTTTCGGGGCAAAGCCGTTGCGGAAATGCTCACGCTGATCCCACTGGTCATGCCAGGTATGATCATCGGGATTTTCTTCAGCGCCATGCTGATGAATCTGAATATCAGCAACCCGTTTATCAGCATCGTGTTAGGGCACACTGTGCTGACACTGCCTTACTCGATTCGCATTATGTCCGCAGGGTTTAAAGCGGTGCCGCAGGATTTAATTGATGCCAGTCGCGATCTCGGTGCCAGCCATTGGGGAACGTTCTGCAATGCTTTTTTACCGATGCTCAAGCCCAGTTTCCTGGCCGCGTTGATTTTTTGTCTGGTGCGCAGTTTAGAAGAGTTCAGCATTTCATACGTCCTGGGCGCGCCAGATTTTATTACCGTGCCGACCATTCTTTATTCTTTTCTCGGCTATTCCTTTGTGCGCCCGGATGCGGCGGTAGTCTCAATGATCCTGGTGATCCCGAATGTCGTCCTGATGGTCATTATTGAGAAGCTGTTGAAAGGGAATTATCTGTCACAGTCAACCGGCAAGGCGTGATCCTTGATAAGGGAGTCATTCAACATGAAAACAGGCACGGTTTTATTTCTCAGTGGCATGTTATTGAGCGGGGCAGCGACCGCCACGCCACTGGCGCAACAAGATTGGGATCTTGTCGTCGCACAGGCCAAAAAAGAAGGCTCAGTCACCTTCAACGTCTGGTATTTACAACCGCAATGGCGCAGTTTCGTTGCTGATTTTGAGAAACAGTACGGAATTAAAGTGCGTATTCCGGAAGGGTCGATTGATGGCAACATGAATAAACTGCTGGCGGAAGCTCGCCGCGAGAAAGGCAAAATGGACGTGGTGGCCTTGTCGGTGGCGCAATTACCGATCATCCGTAAAGCAAATGCCCTGGCGCAGGTAGACTGGCTGCCGGGTTACGGGGATGCGGTGCATCAGTTGCAAAGCGTGAATACCGAAGGATATGCGGTTGCCTTTTGGGGCAACCAAACCGGTATGGCCTACGATCCGCAACAGATGGGCAATCAACCTTTGCCGCAATCACTCGATGATTTACAACACTTTATCGATGCGAATCCGAAGAAGTTTGGTTACAACGATCCGAATAACGGCGGGGCAGGCGAAGCCTTTATTCAGCGCGTGGTCACCCTCTCCTCAGGCACATTTGATGCCGATGCCACGCAAGTCGATCCTGACATTATTAAAAACTGGAAAAAGGGTTGGGAATGGTTCGTCGGTAATAAAGAAAAAATCACCCAGACCGCATCGGGTGCGGATAGCCTGACCCGTCTGAATGATGGCGAATTATTGCTGGTACCCGCCTGGGAAGATCATCTGGCAGGTTTGCAAAAATCCGGGGCGATTACCGGGCGCCTGAAATTTTATATTCCGGCTTTTGGTATGCCGGGAGGGGGCAATATTGCGGCTATTGCCGCAAACAGCACACATCCGGCGGCGTCGGCGGTGTTCCTGAACTGGTTAACGCAAGCTGAAACCCAGCGGGCGTTGAATGTCGCTTTCGGCGCGGTGCCGATGAACAAACAAGTGAAAACAGACGTGGTGCAGCCAGACATTGCCACGCAGTTTTACGGCAAGGAATACAGCATGCAGCTCAGAAAAGAGTTTGTGCGCCAGGTTTCTATGCAATAAGTCGTCCATGTCTGAAACCGGAAATATTTCTCATTTCCGGTTTTTTTGCCTTTTTTCACCCGTGGCATACACTGTGCCTGTTCTCATTTATCTCATTACATCCTCATTCATTTATTTTCTTCAGCTCAATGTTATCGATAAAATAATGTGAGGGGATGTGATTACCTCAAATATACCTGCTTGTTTAAAGTGAATGTATATCGCCAGCTTTGATAAATGAATCTGGTGGGATTTATTCAATTTTAATCTCAGGTATTATTTCATGAACAAGCGTAATTCTTTTATTTTACTTCTCGGCAGTGTGTTGTGTTTCAGTCAGTCCGTTGTACAGGCAGCCGATGGCACCATTAATTTCATCGGACAAATTGTTGCCACGACATGTGATGTGAATGGCGGAAGTAATGCCTCCATTAATGTGGATTTAGGCACTGTCGCCGCGACCTCATTTACGGCAGCCGGTGATACTTCTTCGCCGACCGCGTTCACGATTTCACTCACCAACTGCCCGACAACCTTCACCGCTGCGGCCGTCAAATTTGATGGTACCGCCGATGCAGTGGATAATCAGCTGCTGGAAGTTAGCGGTGGCGCAACCGGTATAGGCATTGAAATTGCGGATAGTCAGGGGACACCAATTCCTCTTTACACGGCCTCACGTTTTTATCCCATTGATGCGACCGCCGAAGGGGTGGATATGAACTTTATCGCCCGCTACAAAAGTACCGGGGCAACCGTAGGCGAAGGCGCAGCAAATGGGACCTCTCAGTTCACCATTAATTATCAATAATAATAATCAACAAATAATCTCTTTAAACTGGCAGGGATGCCAGAGCTTCAGACGCGGATGTCTTTTTTTTATTGACGGAAATATGAGAGGAATATATGCGGCGTCTTTTTATTATTTTATCAGGGATGTTATTTATTCTCTTTCCGGTGCCTCCGGTTTATGCGGGTGTGATTACAGAAGCCACGCGGGTGATATATCCGGGTAATAAAAAAGAAACCTCGCTGACCGTCAGTAATCAGGGTGCACAGTCAGAGCCCTTTCTGATCCAGTCATGGGTGGATAATAACGGGCCTGACGGGACACAAAAATCCTCCGTTCCTGCGCCTTTTATCGTGACTCCCCCTTTATTTCGGCTGAATGCCGGTCAAGATAACAGTCTGCGAATTATCCGTACAGGCGGCGTGCTGCCTGAAGATCGCGAATCCCTGTTCTGGCTGAATATCAAATCCATCCCCCGTTTGCCTGAAAATGCCCCCGCCGGTTTATTGCAAATCGTGGTGAAGACGCGCCTGAAGCTTTTTTACCGGCCCGCAGCGTTGCTCACACCCGCAGGACAAAGCGCCTGGCGGCAGTTGCAGTTCTCCCGCCAGGACTCAACGCTGCGGGTGACCAATCCGACACCTTATTACTTCACATTTTTCAGGTTAAACCTTGGCAGCAACCGTGTGGCAACAGGTAACACCATGGTTCCGCCCTTTGGGGAAGCCCGTTATCCCTGGCCTCAGGGAGCGGTCACTGGCGAGGTCAGCTGGCAGGTCGTCAATGATTATGGCGGTACCAGTTCAGTGGAAAAAAACCGGATGCGCTGAGGCATGTTATGAATAAAAATCATGTCGTTACGCATCTTTCATCTTCCCTTTTGCGGTCATGGCTTCTGGCGGGAATCGCTTTGGGAACATCTGAAACACGCGCGGATGACCGTTTTAACGTTCAGGCACTGGAAATAGAACATCCGGGCGCGCCGGTGGATATATCGCAATTTTCCCGGGCTGGCGGGCAGACGCCGGGTGTTTACCGCGTGGATGTGCTGGTGAACAATGTGCCGAAAGGGCGGCAGGATGTGACGTTTATCGCCTTGAGGGATCTGACACTCTCCCCGCTTTTTACTCCGGCACAATGGCAAAATCTGGGACTCAGAACCCGCAGCATTCCGGCATTACGCGACTGGCCTGTACAAAAGCCGGTTGAGGATTTCACGCCGCTGATGCCCGGTGTTGTGAGCCAGTTTGACTTTTCCCGCCAGAAACTCCTGATCACCATCCCTCAGGGATTGCTCGACACGCTGGCAAGGGGCGCGGTCAGCCCGGAGTTATGGGATGAGGGAACGCCGGCCTTACTGCTTAATTACAACCTCAGCGGTGCCCGTACCTGGCAAAATTCAGGCGGCAGTGATCAGAGCCAGTTTCTGAGCCTGAGAAGTGGTGCCAACTGGGGCGGCTGGCGGCTGCGCAATTACAGCACCTGGCGTTACAGCCGCAACATTGACGGGCAATCGCAGCAGGACTGGGATTCGGCGTACAGCTTTCTCCAGCGCGATGTGCCGGTGCTCAAAGGGCAATTTATCGCGGGAGAAAGCACGACACCTGCGGATATTTTTGACAGTTTTACCTTTCGCGGCGTGCAGTTGTCTTCCGATGACAATATGTTGCCTGACAGCTTACGCGGCTTCGCCCCCGTGATCCGCGGTATTGCCCGAAGCAACGCGCAGGTGACGATTAAGCAAAACGGCATGGTGATCTACCAGACCTATGTGCCGCCCGGCGCTTTCAGCATCGACGACTTATACCCGACTTCCGCTTCCGGGGATCTGGAGATAACGGTCAGGGAAAGTAATGGCGAAGAGCGACATTTTACCCAGGCATTTTCTGCTATCCCGATCATGCAGCGCGAAGGCCGGTTGAAATATGCCCTGACACTGGGGAAATACCGCACCTATCAGTCCGGGGGTAATGAACCTGAATTTCTTCAGGGATCACTGATTTATGGTCTGGGTTATGGCGTGACGCTGTTTGGCGGCAGTCAGCTGGCGCAGAACTATAAAGCGGCGAATGCCGGTATCGGCAGTATGGTCGGAGATTGGGGATCTTTGTCGTTTGATACCACGCTGGCCAACAGCGAACTGACGGACAATCACACAGAACGCGGTCAGGCATACCGGCTGCAATATGCCAAAAGTGTGACTGCAACAGGCTCAACGCTGTCGCTGGCAGGGATCCGCTTTGCCGGGGATTTTTATCATTTCAGTGATGCCAGTAACTGGCATGAGGACGCAAGCAACGGAAATTACTATGGTCAGCCACGGGAACAGTATCGCCTTAACCTGACTCAGATGATTAATAACGGGCAGTGGGGATCGCTTTCGCTTTCGTGGTATCAGCAAAACTACCGACAGTCGCAAATTAATCAGCGCAGTCTGGGGATCAGTTACAACGTCAATATTGCCAGTATCGATTACGCCTTATCGGTATCGGATAACTGTACTTACGGCACTGAGAGCGATAAACAGATCGCCTTTAATGTCAGTATCCCCCTGGGTCGCTGGCTGTCAAACGCCTGGGCCACGGCTAACGTGAACAGCGCCAGTCACGGGCGGACGCTTTATCAGACCGGTATCAACGGCATGCTGCTTGAGGATAACAACCTCTCTTATGCCGTCAGTGAAGGTTATGGCACTCACGGGCAGGGAAACAGCGGTAGCGCCAGCCTGAATTATCTGGGCAGCGCCGCGCAGCTCAGCGGGGGCTACAACTACAATCAGGACACTCATCAGGTCAATTACGGATGGCAGGGTGCCATTGTGGGCCATCCCTTCGGTGTCACTTTCGCGCAGCCTCTTGCCAGCGATCTCTCTGCCATTGCCATTGTCCGCGCCCCGGGGGCGGCGGGCGTGAAATTGCAAAATAATACCGGCGTGTATACCGACTGGCGCGGCTACGCGGTGGTGAATTATCTCAGCCCGTACAAGCGAACCCGTGTGGCGCTGGATACCACATCACTGGACGAAAACGTCGATATTGACGACAACATCCTTTCCGTTGTTCCCACTGCCGGTGCCGTGGTTATGGCGTCCTTTACCACGCGGGCCGGTAGCAGATTATTGCTCAACCTTACCTATAACGGGCAGCCTGTGCCCTTCGGCGCAGAGGCGTTTGTGGTGGGCGACGAACGAAACCGCGCCATCGTCGGCGACCAGGGGCAGGTGTATCTCAGTGGCTTGTCGGATCAGGGCGCGGTCAGAGTGACATGGCAAGGGGGACAGTGCGAAGCACCGTTTACATTATCTGGTGCGCAAAAAGCGGCGGTCTCTCAGGCCAGCAGCGTATGTCGATGAGGTATTTATGAAAATGATGATACTGCTGGTCTGTCTGGTTCTGTTTTCTGGCAAATTATGGGCAGCCTGTTCTACCGCACCGGTAATGCCGCAGTCCTGGGATTTAAGTTCGGTTGCGGTAACATCCTCTTTGCCTGTTGGGGCGGATATTCCCGGAAGTCAGCATACTTTCAGCATCAGCGGTACTTGCGGTACAAACGGCAGCAACGAACTCTCCGGCGACCCGATCATCGCCTGTTACTACGGAAACGGTACAGAAATCGCGGGTTTCCCCGGCGTTTACTCTACCGGTGTCGAGGGCATCGGTATTGCCCTGACTAACTCCAGCGGACAACGTGTGGTTGGCGGTGGTGTAGGCTGCGATACGCGCAACACATCGCTGGGTAACCTGGACAGCAGTCTCAGCTATCAGATAGCTGTCACGTTATCGTTAGTCAAAACCGCCAATGACATTTCGGATACGGCACTGGCGCAAAGCCAGACCCGTTTCGGGCTGGGGGTGTATGGCAAATCCGGCCTCGGGGGCGGGGGAGCCAACACGCTCTCTTATACAGGCAATATCAACATCAGAACGGAAAGCTGCGATGTGCTGAATAACACCATTAATGTTTCTCTGGGCACGGTCTGGCCGGGGCTTTTTTCCAGTGCCTCCGCTGGCGGCGTCACGCCCGATGTCCCATTTAGCATCGAACTCAATTGTGATGCCGGGGCGAATGTGAATATCCGTATCGATGGCACTGCTGACGATTCGCTGGTCGCCGGTGTGATCAAAATCAGCAATGGTGCGGAAGGGCAGGCATCCGGAGTGGGAATTCAGATCCTGAAAGGCGATACCTCGCCTGTGAGCCTCGGACAACAATGGGCAATCACCCCTTCGGCCAGCGAAGGAAGCCTGAGTATTCCCTTTTTTGCCCGCTACTATCTCAACGGGCAAACACTCAGCAGCGGGAGTGCGAATGGCACGGCCACGTTTACGATGATTTATTATTGAGAAAGGTCGCCTTTGCAGACGACATGAAGTGAAGTTTGTTCTGATAAAACAGCCAGATATGTACGATAACCTCCCGGCGTGTCCGCACTGAGTGTCGGTTTCCGGCTATTTATCATCAAAATCATACTGCGGGCTGCTTTGGAATGAGGGGTAGGATCTGAGGTTTTTATTTTTTAAGCGTGCTTCTAACTCAGTCCTGGTTTTTAAGGGAAAGCTCTCATATTCTCTTTCTAACCGTATATTTCCGGCAGGTAAAAGAGCAAAAAGATCATTATGAAGTGTTTTAACTTGTTGGCTGTAGACGCTAACTTCTGTTAGTGCATCGTAGTAGTCAAATGCCCTGATCATAAACTGATGATGTTCATTCCCGGCACATTGATCGATTTGAGCGGTGCCAAGGTATAAAACGGCGATGCTTACCGTTCTTTTGTCATAATCTGCTATATCGGCTGAAGTAATAAAAGGCCGGGATTTCATTTCTGCCATACATTCCTCCAGTTTAGTGTTGAGATTATTGTAGGCTAAAAGATACTTATCACGGCTATATTCGATGTCTTCATTGATATGCGCAAAGCAAGAGAATGTCATCGTGAGCATAAGCATCAGAAGGTTTTTTTTCATATTTAACGATCCCTGTTATTTAAACGTTTTTTCCATGTATTAAATAAACCGGTAATTTTCTTCCTGAGTAATCAGTAATAAATCAATATTCAAAAACATATAGCGAAGTTGTTTTCCCGAGCAATAAGTATTTCCTGCCAATGTTGTGTTTTGCGATCCGAAGATGAGTCCGGGGGTTATAAGATTGCTTTTCACTCACTTTCTGTTCAGGAAGCACTGACCTGCCAGCTACAAACCGGCTGTCCTTTGGGGCGGTTTTTTTGTGTCTTTTTTCTGCATTTCCCGCCGTTTATTCCCTTGTGTGATCAGGGTTGTTGTGATGATCTAGAAGGCGAATTGGGATGAACAGCCGATCCGTCTGTGCTCAACGATTCAGCAAAGATTTAATGTTGCTTTTATGTGAACGAATTAACAAGCGGGCAAAATCCTGCTATGCTGCCCGGGCGCTAAAGGGCACTGTGCTCAGGTTCAGGATGTGTCGTAAACCGACAAAGAAACAATCATACCCGCAGTGTCCCCGAGTCATCAGACCGTTTGAATTCCCCTGTCCCTACAGGCATGACGCGAGGCTGATGATGGAAGCCAGGCATAATAAATGACAATGAGAGCGAGGAGAAAGTCGTGCTAGAAGAATACCGTAAGCACGTAGCCGAGCGTGCTGCAGAGGGCATCGTCCCTAAGCCACTTGATGCTTCACAGATGGCAGCGTTGGTTGAGTCCCTGAAGAATCCGCCACAAGGCGAAGAAGACACTCTGTTAGACCTGCTGATTAACCGTGTTCCACCGGGCGTCGACGAAGCCGCCTATGTTAAAGCCGGATTCCTGGCTGCAGTCGCCAAAGGCGAAACTACCTCTCCGTTGGTCACTCCTGAAAAAGCCGTTGAACTGCTGGGCACCATGCAGGGCGGTTATAACATTCACCCGCTGATCGACGCACTGGATAACGAAACGCTGGCACCCATTGCCGCGAAAGCGCTGTCTCACACGCTGCTGATGTTTGATAACTTCTACGATGTGGAAGAAAAAGCACACGCGGGCAACGAACACGCGAAAAAAATCCTCCAGTCATGGGCGGATGCCGAATGGTATCTGTCACGTCCGCAACTGGCTGAGAAAATCACCGTCACGGTGTTTAAAGTGACTGGTGAAACCAATACCGATGATTTGTCACCAGCTCCGGATGCCTGGTCCCGTCCAGATATTCCTCTGCATGCGCTGGCAATGCTGAAAAATGAACGCGAAGGCATTCATCCGGATCAACCGGGCAGCGTCGGTCCGATCAAACAAATCGAAGAACTGAACAAAAAAGGTTTCCCGCTGGCTTACGTGGGTGACGTTGTCGGTACCGGTTCTTCGCGTAAATCGGCCACTAACTCCGTGCTGTGGTTCATGGGTGATGACATTCCTCATGTGCCAAACAAACGCGGCGGCGGTGTGGTACTCGGCGGTAAAATCGCGCCAATCTTCTTCAACACCATGGAAGATGCCGGTGCCTTACCGATCGAAGTGGACGTGTCCAACCTCAATATGGGCGATGTTATCGACATCTATCCGTATAAAGGTGAAGTGCGGAATCACGAAACCGACGAAGTGCTCGCGACTTTCGAACTGAAAACCGATGTCCTGCTCGATGAAGTGCGCGCAGGCGGCCGTATTCCATTGATCATCGGCCGTGGTTTAACCACCAAAGCCCGTGAATCCCTGAAATTGCCGCAGAGCGAAGTGTTCCGCATTGCGAAACCTGTTGCTGCAAGCAACAAAGGTTTCTCGCTGGCGCAGAAAATGGTGGGGCGCGCCTGTGGCGTTGCCGGTGTTCGTCCGAACGAATATTGTGAACCCAAAATGACGTCCGTGGGTTCTCAGGACACCACCGGTCCGATGACCCGTGATGAACTGAAAGACCTCGCGTGTCTGGGCTTCTCTGCCGATCTGGTGATGCAGTCATTCTGTCATACCGCTGCTTATCCTAAGCCGGTTGACGTGACCACCCACCATACGCTGCCTGATTTCATCATGAACCGTGGCGGTGTTTCACTGCGCCCTGGCGATGGCATCATTCACTCCTGGCTGAACCGTATGCTGCTGCCGGACACTGTCGGCACCGGCGGTGACTCCCATACCCGTTTCCCGATCGGGATTTCGTTCCCGGCGGGTTCCGGTCTGGTGGCCTTTGCGGCAGCGACCGGCGTGATGCCTCTTGATATGCCGGAATCCGTTCTGGTGCGTTTCAAAGGCAAAATGCAACCGGGCATCACTTTGCGTGACCTGGTGCATGCGATCCCTTACTACGCGATCAAAGAAGGTCATCTGACCGTCGAGAAGAAGGGCAAGAAAAACCTCTTCTCTGGCCGTATTCTGGAAATCGAAGGCTTGCCGGAACTGAAAGTCGAACAGGCGTTTGAACTGGCGGATGCGTCCGCAGAACGTTCAGCGGCAGGTTGTACGATCAAACTGGATCAGGCGCCGATCAAAGAATACCTCAGCTCTAACATCGTTCTGCTGAAGTGGATGATCTCTGAAGGTTACGGCGATCGTCGTACCATCGAGCGTCGTATCAAAGGCATGGAAGAGTGGCTGGCGAATCCGACCCTGCTCGAAGCCGATGCGGATGCTGAATACGCGGCAGTGATCGAAATCGATCTGGCCGAGATCAAAGAGCCAATTCTTTGTGCGCCAAACGATCCGGATGATGCGCGTCTGCTGTCTTCCGTACAGAACAGCAAAATCGATGAAGTCTTTATCGGTTCGTGCATGACCAACATCGGTCACTTCCGTGCGGCGGGTAAACTGCTCGACAGCCATAAAGGCGCGTTGCCAACCCGCTTGTGGGTTGCGCCACCGACCAAAATGGATGCGGCTCAGCTGACGGAAGAGGGCTATTACAGCGTCTTTGGTAAGAGCGGTGCGCGTGTTGAGATTCCGGGCTGTTCACTGTGCATGGGTAACCAGGCGCGTGTGGCGGACGGCTCTACCGTCGTTTCCACCTCTACCCGTAACTTCCCGAACCGTCTGGGCAACGGCGCTAACGTCTATCTGGCTTCGGCGGAACTGGCGGCGATCGCCTCCCTGCTGGGCCGTCTGCCAACGCCGGAAGAATATCTGGGTTATATGGCGGAAGTGGATAAGACCGCAGTGGATACTTACCGTTATCTGAACTTCGACAAGCTGAGTGAATATACCGATAAAGCTGACGGCGTGATCTTCCAAACCGCAGTCTAAGTCGCTATATTTGCGCCAGTGTTGAAAGGGAGCTTCGGCTCCCTTTTTTATTGTGATTTTTTCAGAGGACTGCACCATGGATTACGATTTTTTGCGCGACATCACCGGTGAGGTCAAAGTGCGTTTTTCAATGGGCCATGAAGTGCTTGGTCACTGGCTGAATGAAGAAGTGAAGGGCGACCTGAGCGTGCTCGATAACGTCGAAGCGGCATTGAGCGATCTGAAGGGCAGCGAACGCCAGACGCAGATGGCCGGCCATGAATACACGCTGCTGTTAGCCGACGATGAAGTGATGATCCGTGCCAATCAGCTGGATTTCGACGGCGATGAGATTGAAGAAGGGATGAGTTATTACGACGAGGAGAGTCTGGCGTTTTGCGGCGTCGAGGACTTTTTGCAAGTCCTCGCCAAATACCGTTCTTTCGTGATGACTAACCGCTGAGTGACTTGCCCCGCGAGGCGGTCCAGCACAGCAGCGAACCGCCGACCACCATCAGCACGCCCGGCCAGAAACTGGCACCCGGCAACGTATGCAGCCACAATCCGGCAATCAGAATCGATGACAGCGGCGTGAAATATGACAGCGCGGCCACCAGTGTCGCATTGCCTTTTTTCATCGCAATATCCCAGCACTGATACGACACTGCGGTCACCGCGCCCATCGCCAGTAATTCGAGAATGGCAGGTAATGTCAGGCTGATACGGCTGGAGGAATACGTGAAGTAAAGCGCCCACAATACGCCGCCGGTTGCCAGCAGAAACAACGGCAGCACGCCTTTGCCTTTACACAATACGCGGACCAGATTGGAATACAGTGCCCACGACACGGCCGCGCCCAGCGCCAGACCGTAGGCCACCGGGTTGCCGCGCACATTGCGCATCATCTGGTGAATATCCAGCCCGTGACCGCCGCTGATTGCCCACAGCACTCCCGCAAATGCCAGCACAGCGCCCGGCCAGATCCACCAGCGAACGCGTAATTTCAGCAGCGGAACCGCAAACAGCAATGTCAGACTGGGCCAGAGATAATTCACCAGCCCGAGTTCCAGCGTTTGCTGGCGGGTATGCGCCAGACCGATCGCCAGTGAAAATGCCACCATATAAAAGATAAACAACAGACCGCAGATGATCAGATAAGCTGCAGATTCACCACGCAGCGACGGTTTGCCGCCGACCATCCAGACTAAAATTCCGCTGACAGTATAAATAGAGGCGGCCGCACCAAAAGGCCCCAGAGATTCGGACAAACTGCGGGTGAGCGCCACGCTCATGCTCCACAATAAAATGGCGAGAACGCCAGACAGTGTTGCAAAACGATCCATAAGAAAGGTAAGCCTCTGGAAAAGGAGACTTTTAAGATAAGCGATTGTTCCGGTTATTTACACCGGAACAATCCGCTTGAGAGGCGCTTATTGTCTGAAATCATCAGAAGTAGAAACCGGCTTCCAGACCCACGGTGGAAGTGGTGGTCGCGGGCTGATAATAGCCAACGGTGCGTCCGTTCAGGT
>NZ_JBFUHK010000053.1:0-25476 GCF_056402435.1 Rahnella sp. P4_A8
GTCTATTTGGGATCACTATGGACCAGTAGGACGCCACAAAAATACAGCATTCAGACCTCTGCTATTCCCAAAACCATCACCCGGAAAAAAAACAATGCCGAGGTTAGGATTACTTCCTTCATGGTTAGATTATATCAAGCCTTTAAATGATTTATCGAGCTTGTATTTATCTAATCGTTATCTAAATAGACCCGTGAAAAATATGTTTGATGATAAAAACAAACTCAATGGAAACGTGTACTTGTCCCTCAGAAAGGGGTTCCAAAAAAATACAGAACTCAAAATGCCTTTACATTACCCTATTTTTCCTCATCATCCGAGGTCCCCAGACTATTTTTACATTGGCGGTGATAGCCCCATGCCGATCTGGTGAATCAATTAAAGTGCATACAGAGGGTTATATGCAAAAAATAGTTAAGTGGTCCGGATGTTTTATAGCAATATTAGTTATGATGTTCATGTGCCATATAGTATTAAGCTTGTATTTGTTGGGTTGTATTTCTGATGGAAGGGAATATCGCAAATCAAATTGGGTTGACTATTATTATCTTACGCCTGATGTTATTAAAAATGCGCCTGAAATTTCCAGTGATGCTATTTATTATGTGCAAGGTGGTGATGAAAATACCTTCTTAGAGGAAAAGGTCACCTGGACTCAGGTAAAAGATGTTCCACAGGCAGTGAAAGTACTGAAAACCTATTTAGTTGAAAGTGGTATTGATGTTGAAGCACGTTATAACATTGGTGAGCGATACTTTATTATTCCTTATGAGGATAAAGTGAGTCTGTTGATAAATACTTGCATGAAAAATTGCTGACAACGAGATCAGCAATTTTGTCGTTTCAGCCGAAAGCCTCCCGCACCGCCTGAATAAAACTGCGGATCTTCACGGTCTGTCGCAGACCGGCGGGTGTGAGGATATGCATGGGTCTTGAAGGTCCGTCGTAATCAGGCAATACCTGCACCAGTCGTCCGGCGTTGATCTCCTCGCGCAGCACATCTTCCGGCCCCAGCGTCACGCCATATCCGCTGACGGCAGCATGCAGCAGTGCGCGCCAGTCATTCGAGCGCAGACGGCCCTGCGGATGGATTTCCTGCATTTTCCCGTCCTGGTAAAATTGCCAGCGGCAGGGGGCCTGTGGCGACCAGATTCCGTAAACCAGACAGGAATGCGTCGCCAGTTCCGTCGGGGTTTCCGGTGCGCCATTTTGTGCAAGATAGCCCGGTGAGGCGCAGGCAATCAGCCGGTATGGCCGCAGCGGATAAGCAATCATCTGGCTGTCACTCAGTTCGCCAATGCGCAGGATCACCTCATAGCCTTCCTCGACCGGATCGACCATGCGGTCGCTGAGCGTCAGTTCAATCTGCGTCTCCGGATACTGCGCCAGATACTGTGTAATGAATGGCGCCAGTGACGATGTGCCGAAGGTGACCGGCGCATTCACCCGTAACGTGCCGGAAGGTGTGACTTTCATTTCGAGGGCGATAGCATCCGCTGCTTCGGCTTCTGAAAGTACGATTTTACAGCGTTCATAATAGCTGCGCCCGATGTCTGTCAGGTGCTGACGCCGCGTCGTGCGGTTGATCAGTGCCGTCCCCAGCCGCGATTCCAGCCGGGCGATATGTTTGGCCACCATCTGCGGGGAAATGCGCAACGCTTCTGCTGCTGCCGCGAAAGAACCCAGATCAGCGGTTCTGACGAACACATTCATGCTGGTTAAGCGATCCATGATTCCCTCTTGTTTGTTGTTTGTTTATGTCTGTGGTGGCGATTTATCAATGTTCAGTGTGGAATTATTCTTACCCTATCGACAACAAAATGAAAGGTAAGAATCATGAAAATAGGCATTTTGGGTGCAGGGTTCGTAGGCAGGGCGGTGGCAAAACTGGCGATCAAAGCCGGACATCAGGTGATGCTGAGTAATTCTCGCGGTCCTCAGACGTTGTTCAGCCTGAAGCCGATGATCGGTTGCGAAATCGGTACCGCGACGCAAGCGGCTGCTTTTGGCGATATCGTGGTGATTGCCGTGCCACTGACGGCTATCGGACAACTGCCCGTGGCGGAGATTGCCGGAAAACCGGTCATCGATGCCGTAAATTATTACCCTGAACGTGACGGTCAGGTGGCAGAACTGGACGATCAGACAACGACTACCAGCGAATATCTCGCGGGCTTCCTGCCGCATTCAGAAATCACCAAAGCATTCAATGCGATTCAGATGACCGATCTCGAAAACGACGGTTTACCCGCTGGCGACCCGCAACGTCGCGCTCTGCCCGTAGCCGGTGATGATGCGGAAACGAAAAAGGCGGTGATCGCGCTGTATGACGCCTTTGGTTTTGACGCCGTCGATGCAGGCGCTCTTTCCGAAGGCTGGCGCTTCCAGCGCGGCATGCCGTCTTATTGTGTGCGGATGACCGAAAGTGAATTACGGGCGGCGCTGGATGGGGCGGTGAGGCCGGAACCCGCAGGAAGATAAAAGGGCGGTTTTATCCCTCTGAAATTTTAAATGTGCTTAGGCTTAGATAACGTTTAAAACCCCCACCCAACTTCCCCCTTCACCGGGGGAAGCGTTGATCAAGCCATCAGCGAGCTTGGCTTTTCTTCTGCCTTTAAACCCCCTCGGGCACCCACGCGCCCTGCAATTTCACCTGCGGGAAGCCTGCGGTCAGAATGCGCAATTCGGCATCGCGCGGAGTGTTGTCGCCCTGGCCCTGAATGCTGACGATGTCCTGCGGGCAGGCGGAGAAGGCGACGTAGCAGTCCATTTCGGCGCGCAGGATAATGTAGTCGCCAGGACGCGTCACCACCGGCAAGGTTTTCAGGGTACGGCCATCCGGCTGAACCTGAATGTTCATGAAGATGTTGAACGAGGCCAGATTGCCGTGCGGCAGTGTTACGCCCAGTTCCGCCATGCCTTCAAACAGGTTGTCGTGGCAGTTGCGGTGCGGTTCGGTGCAGCCGAGTAACTCGTAACGACGCGCATCGCACGCGGCCATAAAGGTGTCGTGCACGCCGGGTGAGGTGTCGGCGACCAGCGTCAGAATCGGGTGGCGCTGGCTGGTG
Organism: Rahnella sp. P4_A8; assembly: GCF_056402435.1. Lineage (NCBI taxonomy): Bacteria > Pseudomonadati > Pseudomonadota > Gammaproteobacteria > Enterobacterales > Yersiniaceae > Rahnella > Rahnella sp. P4_A8. The sequence continues at coordinate 3,069 of NZ_JBFUHK010000053.1, forward strand.
ATAAAGCTGTCGCCGACCTGCGGATTCAGCCGCTGGTTCCAGACACGGGTGGCTTCCATACACATATATTCACTGACGTCTTCGGCGTTATACGCCCAGCAATCCACCACCTGGGTGCCGTACAAATTCACCACCTGCACGGCTTCGCCTTTCGCCATACGCACGGCTTTACCGTGGCGGGCGGCAATCAACTGGATGTCACGATGCTCAAATTCAGCCGACATTTTTTTCTCCTGATTAATGTTGCATGCTGCGACGGTAGCGCGTCATGCGAAATTCAATATGGCGCGCCAGCCAGTCAATCAGACTGTTCAGCACCCAGTAACACAGCGCGACCGTGAGATAAATCTCCAGCGGCGCGTAAGTCTCAGAAATCGCCTGTCTGGCGGCGTACATAAACTCTTGCACCGATACAATCGACAGCAGGGCGGAGTCTTTAATCAGGCCGATCATCAGCCCGACCAGTGGCGATAACATCTGCGGCAGCGTTTGTGGCAACACCACGTCGCGAAGTTGTTCCGTGCGGCTCAGCCCTAAAACACGACAGGCTTCCCACTGGCCGCGCGGTAACATCTCAATCGCCGAGCGTACGACCTGCGCGATATACGGCGCGTAATATAACGTCAGTGCCAGCACGCCGACCTGCGGCGAGGTTAAGGTGATGTCGTATTCCGGCAGGACGAAATAGAGCAGATAAATAACGATCAGCAGTGGAAGCGCCAGCGTCAGGCTGGTGTAAAGATGCAGCAACCGTTGCCAGAATGGCGGGGCACGCATCAGCGCGACGGCCATCAGCGTGCCCCATAACAGCGAGCAGATCGCCGCAATGGCACAAAGTTTTAACGTGGCAATCATGCCTGCGCCGAGCGACGGTAATGCGGTAAGAATTGCCTGCCAGTCCATTACGCCATCCTCCGCTTGGCTTCCAGATGCCGTACCGCGCTGATCAGCGGCAGGGCGATCAGCAGATACCCGGCTGACACCAGCAACAGCACCTGAGTGGCGTCGTAAGTGCGGGCGATAACGATTTGTCCGGCATAGGTCAGTTCGGTCAGCGCCACCACGGACGCCAGCGGCGTAGTTTTCAGCAAAATCGTAAACTCGTTCACCAGCATCGGCAGGCTGGCGCGGATCACCTGCGGGTTGATCACATACCACCACGTCAGCCAGCGGTTCAGCCCCAGCGTGCGCGCCGCTTCACGTTGTCCGCGGGTCACCAGACTCTGATTAACCCGCAAGATTTCCGCGACGTAAGCGCCGCTGTTCAGGCCAATCGCCAGCACCGCCGCCAGCATTGGCTGACCGCCGAGGCCGAGACGCGGCAGGGTGAAGAACACCACAAAGAGCTGCACGATAGCCGGTGTGCCACGCATCAGGCTGACATACAACCGCCCGGTGACGCGCCACAGCCAGGCATTGCGTAGCTGGATAAAGCAGATGATTTGCCCGCACACCAGGCTCAGCAGCGCTGCCAGTAAGGTAAGTGTCAGCGTCATCAGCAGGCCATGGCCTAATTCGGGAAGTGCTGCAATCACCTGGTCATCCAGCCCCAACATGCGTTATTCCTCGTCAAATGCTGACAGATTTTCCGCGACCGAAAGCTTCAGCGGCGCGGGTTTATCGTTGCCTTCAATACCGGTGCAGCAGGCAGAAACCACAAAGACGGTATCGGCCACCACGCGACAGGTAATGCTGTCGCCCGGCTGCGTGCGGTTGGTTTCCGGCAAAATATCACCTTCTCGCGTCAGCCGGACGTGCATGAACAGATTGATGGGATCCGGCAGTTTCGGCACATTCATGCCCAGCCGTGCCAGTTCACTTTTTACCGACTCAATGCAGCCATCCCCCTGATAACCACGCTCAGCCAGCCATGCGGTGGTCGAACCCGGCAGCAGCAGGTCGTGGCGTTTTACGCTGTCCTTGCCCAGCACCATTACCGGACGACGGCGGTTATTCACCAGACGCATCCCAGAACCCAGCAGATAGCTGTTGCTGAATACGCGGGTGTGATGAACCGACAGCCAGACAGCAGGGTCGCTCAGGCTGAAGCCAAACAGTGCGGCCACCGCACCTTCGCCCGCTGCCGTGATGCGCAACAGTTGCCCGCGCAGCACGCGAATGGAGCCCGTCTCACCGGCTTTGATATCCACCGGCCCGGCCAGCGGACGGACTTCACTTTCGGCCCAGGCCTCACGCATTAACAGCATGCTGAATCTCCCCGTGGTAATGATTGCTGACCTGAATATCAACCGGCGTGACCTGCAAACCGTTGCCGGGAATGATGTCCTGCGGGCAGGACGACACTGCGCAAATCAGGTCACACAGCGCTTCAAAGACAATACAGTCACCGGCTTTACTGTTCGGGTCAGTGACTTCCATGCGGCCATCGGCGGTGACCGGCCCGTTCTGGAACAGGTTGAACGGTTCCGGCAGGCTGAAATAGGTCACGCCCTGTGCCTTCATGCCCTCAAGCAGGTTATCGACGCAGTTGCGATGGCCTTCAACACCGAAATCGATACTGAAACGCGTGCGGTCGCAGGCCGGAACATTGGCGTCATGAATACCAATGGTGTCGGCGATGATGCGCAACATCGGGCGGTTTTCACTCGACCACAGCGCATCTCCGGGTTTGAAGAACAGCGAGCGCAGATGCTGACGCGTATGCACCGGCGACAGTTTTTCATTCAGATCAGCGGCATTCACGGCCACAAAATCGGCGGCCTGCTGACCTTCGGCATCAATGACGGTAATAAATTGCCCTTTGTTCACGGTAAAGGTTTTGCCGTGACCGGCGGGCACCGTCAGCAGGGATTGGCACATAACTTACTCCTGAGGAATGAAATCGCTGGCGGGCACGGTAAAGGTGGTGCCGAGATACTGTTTTTGCAGCGTGGTGAGTTCGCCGTCTTTCTGCATCGCCAAAATATGATCGCTGATGGCTTTGTTCAGGCGGGTGTCGTCTTTACGTGTTGCCCACGCCATCCACTGTGACGGGCCAGCTTCGCCAACCTGAGCCACTTTGTTCGGGTATTTTTTAACGATCGGTGCGAGCACCGAAATGTCGTCAAACACGAAATCGGCGCGTTTAGTCATCAGCGTGCTGACGGTCTGATCCAGCGTATCCACGCTGATGATGGTGATCGGCTTCTTGCCTTCTTTGGTCAGCGTTTCGTTAAAGCCCTTGAGCAACTGTTCCGGCACGCTGGCGCTTTTCACGGCTCCGCTCAGACCAGACAACTGTTCCGGCGACAACGTTTTGCCGCTGAATTTTTTCACATCGGCCTCGCGCACCAGCACACCATTGACGGTTTTGCTGTAAGGCACCGTGAACAGCACTTTTTTGGCGCGTTCGGCGGTGACGTTAAGAGAAGAACCTTCGGCATTGAATGAGCCGGAGATCAGGCCGGGCAGAATGCCGCTGAACGCGGTTTTCTGAAACTCCAGTTTCACGCCGAGGTCTTTGGCGAAAGATTGCATGATCGCCACGCTGTAGCCGGTGATCTCGCCTTTATCGTTGGTGAATTCATAAGGCGGGAAGGTCGGGTCGATGCCGACGGTGATTTTACCGCTGCTTTTGATGTCTGACAGGGTGTCAGCTTGTGCGGTGCCAGCCGCGCCAGCAGTGATTAAAGCGGCGATCAGCAATGCTATTTTTTTCATTATGGTGATTCCCTGGTGTTGGTGAAATGTCACTGACCACAGAGCAGTTTCCATGCCACTTTTTTAATCAGTCGCAGCCTGAATATGACGGGAAACATTTTTTTCTTCCATAATCAATGAGAAACAAATGTTTCTTATTTTAATATTTATATTTCTCAGGTTTCATCAGGAGGCGTGAAAAAGCGGCGGAAAGATCCGCCGCTGCACTGATTTGGGGATAAGTGTTCAGCCGTTGCGCCAGTGCGGCGCATTACTCCAGTTCTTCGAGGCTCTGGTGCAGGGTTTCGATGGTGGCGAGATGGTAGCTGCCGGTTTTACCCATGCGACGGGCGACCAGTGAACAGAGCAGGTTACAGACGCCGGAAAGCGCCACGGTGCTGTCGAAAATCAGATTAACGTCGGTATGACAGCGCAAGACCCAGTTGGCATATTTCGCCGGTTTACCCGCCAGCACATCGGAGATATACAGCATCGGCACCTGCATGTCAGCCAGGGCACTCATGGCGGTTTCCAGTGCAGGCATACGACGGCGCAGCCCGACGCAGATCACCACATCCTGCGGGCCAAGCGCTGCCAGATGTTCTGCCAGCGAATCACCGGCGCGCGGCAGCAGGCGTACGTCGGGGTGAACGTGGATCAGGTCGCGGTAAATCAGCATGGCGATGGTCTGACTGTGACGCCAGCCCATCACCACCACACGTTTCGCGTTGGCAATGGCCTCCACGCAGGCTTCAAGCTGGTCATCTTCCAGTAAACGGAACGTGTTCACCAGGCTGGAGACCTCTTTTTCCAGATGATTTTGTATCAGCGTGCCCAGGGGCGAAGCGCTGGGTGCGGCCTGAAGATACAGAGGCGAGCCGCTGTTTTGCATTTCACGCGCCTGACGGCGGGCAGCATCGTAGCTTTCATAACCGATATGGCGAAAGAATCGCGTGGCAGTCGCTTTGGATACGCCCGCGCTCTGCGCCAGTTCAGTCGCGGTATTCATCGCCAGCTGGCCCGGCGCGGCTAACAGGACATCGGCTAAACGTTGTTCGTGCAACGAAAGCTGATCCCATTGCTGCCGGATACGGCTTTCCAGCGATGCCGTTTTTGCGCTCATGAATGATCCCCGGAAAGAAAAAACTCATCCTGCACAGAACGTGCCGGATTGTCATGCACAATCTTTATCGCGGTATTGACAGTGCACCGGGGATGATGGTTGTATTATACAACTATCAGTCAAAATCCCGGGTAAACGCATGCCAGATCACGCCTTAATCGAAGAAATCCGTTCCTCCTCGCGCCTTATGGTACGCGAGCTGGGTTTTATGAACGCCACGCTGGCGGCCACAGAATATTCACCTTCTGCCGTACACAGCCTGGTGGAAATTGAAAATCAGGGCGCCATGACCGCCGCGCAACTGGTGCAGATCCTCGGGCTGGAAAAATCCAGCGTCAGCCGCATGCTTGCCCGTTTGCTGGCAGCGGGTGAACTGCAGGAAGTGCCGTCGGAAAATGATGCCAGAGTGAAACAACTGATACTGACGGAAAAGGGCAAGCAGACGGTCGGGCGGATCAATGAGTACGGTGCGATGCGCGTGATCAAGGCGCTGGAAAATCTGGATGCTGCGCAGCAACAGGCCGTCGCAAAAGGCCTGACGGCGTATGCCCGCGCCCTTGAACGTTGTCGCGACGGGGACCCGGTCGCGCCCCAACACAACATTGAAATCGTCACGGGATATCAGCCAGGCATGATTGGCCGGATTGCGGAAATGCACGGCACGTATTACGCCAGTAATTACAACTTCGGGCATTTCTTCGAGGGAAAGGTTGCCAGCGGACTGGCCGAGTTCTGCGGGCGTTTGCATGAACCCTGCAACCAGGTCTGGCTGGCGGTCAGCAACGGGCGGGTGGTCGGTTCAGTGGCTATCGATGGTCAGGATCTGGGAAATAACGAAGCCCACCTGCGCTGGTTTATTCTTGATGACCGCTGCCGGGGAACGGGCATGGGCAGAAAACTGCTCAGTGAAGCGATAGCGTTTTGCGACGGGCGCGGATTCGACGCTGTTCAGCTCTGGACCTTCAGCGGCCTTCATGCTGCGCGACGTCTGTATGAATCCTTTGGTTTCGAACTGCTGAAAGAATGGCAGGGCGACCAGTGGGGCATGACGATGACCGAACAACAGTTCACCCGCCGGTCACCGCTTCATTCCGCTGTGACCTTTTCAGCTTCAGTTAAAGGCGATTTTATTGATTTATGAATATTTGCTGCAGGAACCGGTTTTCCGAGGAAATAGCCCTGACCAATATCACAGCCGAGTTCCTGTAAAATAATCAGCTGACTTTTATATTCAATGCCTTCAGCAACCACTTTTACGTTGAGGGCGTTGGCAAGGGAGAGAATAGAGCAAACAATCTTATTCTGTTTCTCATTAGTCTGGAATGTATCAATAAAACTCTTATCAATTTTTAATGTATCAAAGGGAAAGTCACAGAGCTGAGAAAGGCTTGAGTATCCGGTGCCAAAATCATCGAGAGCAATTTTAACGCCTGCGTCACGGAGTCTTTTAAGTGTATATCGGGCCAGATGTCTGTCGCTAAACAGCGCGCTTTCCGTGACTTCAATTTCCAGTTGTTCTGGCGGGAAACCCACATCATCAAGAATACCTATAATTCTTGATTTAAGATTTTTGTCACATAAAAGTAAAGGTGAAAGATTAAAGGACAACCGTTTGTCGGATGGCCATTTTAGTGCTTCAAGACATGCCTCCCGTAAGAGATATTCTGTCAGTTCTGTTATTGCTCCTGTGTCTTCAGCAAGCGCAATGAACTTCGACGGCGGGATGAACTTTCCCGCCGAGATTTCCCATCGGGCAAGGGCTTCAAAGCCTATGATTTTTTCTGATTTTAGATCCACCAAAGGCTGATAATGACTCACAAAAACTTTGTTTTTCAAGGCTGATTTAAAATCACGTTCCAGTTGTGCCATGGATAATAAAGATTCTTCCATGCTCGCAGAGAATGCCCTGATCTGCTCTCTGCCAGCTTTTTTAGCAACATGCATTGCACAATCGGACTGTTGAATCACTTTCTTAAGATCGCACGAATCTTCCGGGGATCGTGAAATACCAATATTGGCTGAAATATTGAAGGTGAATCCATCCAGATTAACCGGTGAACACAGGCTACGCATAACGCGCCCGGACAGCGAGGTCAGGTCGGTTTTGTCAATATTGGGTCTCAGGACAAGAAAATCATCGGCGGCTAATTTATAAACGCAGCCAGGGAAAATATTCAGCAGTCTTTCTGCTACGATCTTAAATATCTCATCATGATAGTCATGGCCGAAAATATCATTAATATCCTTCAGTCTGTTTATTTCAATGGTGAACACACCAAAACTACTTTTGTTTTCTTGGTTATATTGTGCGATGGTAGAGTTGAGTATGATTGTATTCGGCAGCCCTGTTACCGGATCATGACATTCAACCCAATGAAAATTCTTTTCAGCTTCCATTCGCCTTGCTATTTCCTTTTCCATTGCTTTTATTCTCATAAGAGAAAAAATAAGCCCAAGAAAACCCGTTATATTCAGGGTAATGAAAACTTCGTCTAAATTATAGACTTCATATGCTTTAAAAAAAGAATAGAAAACTTCATTCATATTAAAATACAGGGAAAATAAATAGGTTGCTATGAGTATCCCTATCCATACATAAAGCTCGACTTTTGCCTTATTGCGAAGCTTCTTTAACATATGCAACCTCAAAATAAGTTAACAGAGTCAGTAAAATCATTTATCTGCATGTGTTATCGGCATTCTGATGAGGCTATTTAGCCCGGATAAGGTTTTTTTTAAATAAAGGGGCTACTTATTATGATTTTTGCGGGGGTGATCACTCTGGGCAACGGCACAGCGGAAAGCTTTTATCGTCCGTAAATGACCTTATAAGCGTGAAGTCAGGGGGATTTATGATAATAAAATCAGGATGTCATCAGTAAGGTACGTCTGTGTTTAGGGTATGAAGGCCACCGGCCGGACAGGGCCGGTGGCCTGATATTACTTGATTTCGGTGACGAAGTTTTCACGGCTGCGGCGAACTTTCTTCAGGTTCACCAGCCAGTCGCCTTCGTGGGCGCGGTAGCCCAGCGGCAGGATCACCACGCTGCGCAGGTTTTTGTCTTTCAGGCCCAGGATTTCATCCACGGCAGCAGGATCAAACCCTTCCATTGGCGTCGCATCCACTTCTTCAAACGCGGCGGCGATCAGCGCGGCGCCCAGACCGATATAGGCCTGACGTGCAGCGGCCTGATAATTCGCTTCGGTACCGCGTTCAGCGACAATGCTCAGCAGTTTCTGGCGGTAGTTTTCCCAGCCTTCGTTTTTAAAACCGCGAACCTCGTTGGTCAGGTCGAACATCATGTTCACGCGTTCTGGCGTGATGTCATCCCATGCCGCGAACACCAGCAGGTGAGAACAGTCGGTGACCTGCGCCTGATCCCAGGCAACGGTGCGGATTTTTGCGCGGATATCCGGATTAGTGACTACCAGCAGTTCGAAGGGTTGCAGACCGCTTGAGGTCGGTGCCAGACGCACGGCCTCAATAATGTTTTCAATCTTTTCAGCCGGAACCGTTTTGGCCGCATCAAACTTCTTGGTTGCGTATCGCCATGCCAGTTTTTCGTTTAAGGTCGTCATCTTTTTTTCCTGAAGGATAAATTTGGAAGCGGGGGATTGCCTGTGACAATTATTCCCAAATAGCCGCCCGATAATCGCATGAACCGAATCCGGGAGTTTATACTTTTGAGCCTTGATAAAGACCGCCGTCAGTGAAAATTTGCAGGGTTAGCACACAGTTGTCAGCCGCTGGCGAAAAAATAAACTCAACGCTATCCCTGTAAACAGGCTACTATGAATCTAATTGCCCGCTGAGGGTGACTCATCTTTTCGGCCTCCCTGTCCCTTACCCATTTTCTTATCAAGTGAACTCTCATCGCAGCTCAGGCAACTGCCTTATCGGGTCCGCCTAAGGTATGCTGACATGAAAAATGCTGTGATTAACTGGTTCAAAATTAAAAGAGCACCCCCTGTTATTAGCCATACCCGGCGTCATCGCGCCAGCGCACTGGCGCACCCCGTACCGATCAGCGCCGAGCTTTTCTCCGCAGATCAGATGGAACGGTTCGGCGGCAAACTCGCACTCTCCCACAAACTCTCCGGCAAAAAACTTCCTTACTACCTGCTAAAGCGCCTCGACGATAACGAAAAGGTTTTAACGCGCAGTTGCCTGATCCTCAGCAGTGGAGAAAAAGCGGGCATTACCCCGGCCGGTGAATGGTTACTCGATAACTTCTATCTGATCGAAGAACAAATCCGTCTGGTGCGCCAGCTGTTACCGAAAAACTTTGGCAAGGGGTTGCCTTCACTGGGTTTACCGCATTCCTGCCCGCGCATTTATGACATTGCGACCGAGGTTGTCAGCCACAGCGACGGCCTGTGGGACATCAAAACCCTGACCCGTTTTCTCTCGACTTATCAGAGTGTGCGCCCGCTGACGCTCGGGGAGTTATGGGCGTTTCCGGGTATGCTGCGCCTGGCGCTGATCGAGAATTTACGCCGGGTCAGTATTGAAGTGGCGAATGCGCAGCAGGAACGTAATCTGGCCGATTTCTGGGTCAATAAATTGCAGGACAGCGCGGAAAACGATCCCGCCAGTCAGATCATCGTGATTGCTGATATGGCGCGCACCAATCCGCCGCGTAGCAGCGCTTTCGTGGCCGAACTGGTGCGCCGGTTGCAGGGGCACGGTTCGATGCTGGCGCTGCCGCTGACCTGGGTAGAGCAGCGGCTGAGTGAAGTCGGGCTGACCCAGCGTGAAGTGATCGATAAATTTAATCAGCAGCTTGCTGCCAGCCAGCTTTCTGTCAGCAACAGCATTATGGGTTTGCGGCAGTTGACCGAAATGGACTGGGCAGAATTCGCCGAAAACCTCAGCGTGGTGGAGAAAGTCCTGCGTGAGGATCCGGCCGGTATTTATGCCTCCATGCACTTTGATACCCGCGATAACTACCGCCATCAGATTGAACAGTTGTCGCGCCATTCCCTGCACGATGAGGCGTTTGTCGCCAGCCGCGCGGTGGCGCTGGCACAACAGGCAACGGATTCCTTTCAGCAACAACATGTCGGTTACTATCTGATTGATGCCGGGCGCAAGACGCTGGAGAAAGATTTGCAGGTGAGGTTTTCGCTGCAAACCCGCATCCGCAGCCGCCTCAGCCAGACACCGCTGCTTTCGTGGCTCGGCAGCCTGCTGCTGCTGACCACCGCCATCACCGCCGAGGTGCTATATCACACCGTGCATCCCGGCATGCACTGGGCGTGGTGGCTGTTACTGGGGCCGGTAGTGCTGGTCGCCAGCCAGTTTGCGCTGAATCTGCTCAGTGAAATCACCACCCGTAGCCGCACACCGCAACCGCTGCCCCGACTGGAATTCGTCGGCGGCATCCCGGAACACGCCAGTACCCTGGTAGTGATCCCCTGTCTGCTGGGTAGCCGGAAAAATATTGATGCACTGATCAGCAGCCTCGAAGTCTGTTATCTCGGCAATGTTCTGTCACACCTGAATTTTGCGCTGCTCACCGATTTTCACGACAACCCTGAACAGCACAACGAGGACAACGATGCGTTGCTGAGCTACGCCACGCAGCAGATCCAGACCCTCAACCGACGCTATACCGACGCACAGGGGCCGTTATTTACGTTGTTGCATCGCGACAGTGAAATGAATGCGGCGCAGAGCGTGTGGATGGGATATGAGCGCAAACGCGGCAAGCTGAATGCGCTGAACCGCTGGTTGCGCGGCGAAGGTGAGCCGTTCTCCCGGGTGGAAGGCCGCACACAGGCGCAACTGCGCCAGGTGAAATACGTGATCACCCTCGACAGCGACACGGTGCTGCCGCGTGCGACTGCGCATCAGCTGGTCGCCGCCATGGCCCATCCGCTCAATCATCCGGTTTATGACACTGAACGCCAGCGGGTGATTTCGGGCTACGCCATTCTTCAGCCCCGGCTGGCCGAAGAAATCCCCGAAAACGGGCAGGGGCGTTACGCCGCATTATGCAGCAGCGTGCCGGGCAATGATCCGTATTCGTCGATGTCCTCCGATATCTATCAGGACTTATTCGGCGAAGGCTCATTTGTCGGCAAAGGGATTTACGACGTTGATATGTTCATCCGGGCAACAGAAAATACCTGCCCGGAAAATTTAGTGCTCAGTCACGACCTGCTGGAAGGGTGTTATGCGCGTTCGGGCATGCTCAGCGATGTGGTGTTATACGAGCAGTATCCGGATCATTATCTGGCGGATGTGGCGCGTAAAACCCGCTGGATCCGTGGCGACTGGCAATTGCTGAACTGGCTGGGTTTTCGTGTCACGCAGGAAGATGGCACGCGGACCCGCAACCCGCTGACCACGCTTTCCCGCTGGAAATTGTTCGATAACCTGCGCCGCAGCCTTATCGCTCCCGCGCTGCTGACCCTCATTTTTTGCACGCTGTTGCTGGTGCCGAACAAGCTTTACTGGCTGGGCTTTATCGCCAGTATGCTGCTTTTCCCGGTGGTGGTCGCGCTGGTGCTGGATCTCTTCAACAAAGGCTCACGCCGCAAGGTCATTGCCCATCTGAAAAGTGTGGCATCCGCTACCCTCAGCCGTTGTTCGCGGATTTTGCTCCAGTTAATGACTCTGCCGCACGAAGCCGTGTATTCAATACACGCCATTTTGCTGACCCTGTGGCGGCTGAATGTCAGCCACAGGATGTTGCATGAATGGGCGAGTGTGAATATCGGCGAAAAATCCCGTGCGCACTCGCAGGTCTATTTCTATCGCCGGATGTGGGCGAATCTGCTGGCAGGTGTGGCCGTGATTATACTGGCCGCCGGTGCGCATCCGCCGTTACTGTGGTTTGCCTTGCCGCTGGGTCTGCTGTGGCTTGTCGCGCCGCTGGTGATGTGCTGGATGAGCCGGCCTGCTGTCAGGCAGAAACCGGGCATTGATGCGCAGCAACAGCGTTTCCTCCGTCAGACCGCACGTGAAACCTGGTACTTTTTCGAAACGTTCGTCAACGCTGAGGAAAACTGGCTGCCGCCCGACAATTTCCAGGAAATTCCGCAGCCGGTGATTGCGCACCGTACCTCGCCGACCAACATTGGCCTGTCGTTGCTGGCGAATATCACCGCGTGGGATTTCGGCTACATTACGCAGGGTGAGGTGCTGGAACGTACCAGCGAGACACTCGATACGCTGGATAAACTCGAGCATTTTCGGGGTCATCTTTATAACTGGTACGACACGCGCACGCTGGCACCGCTCAATCCGCGCTACATTTCCAGCGTTGACAGCGGCAATCTGGCCGGGCATCTGCTGACGCTCAGCAGCGGATTACGGTTATGGCGCACGCAGCCCGCGCTGAATATGACCGCGTGGCTGGCCGGGCTGGCCGATACGCTGAACATGGCGGAAAGCCAGACCGACGAACTGCTGATGACTAAATTGCGGGAAAGCCTGAAACAGGCCACCGCAGCCAAAGCCGCTGAAAGTATTACCTACCTGCAGGATATGCACGGCCTGATCGCTGCGTCGGCGCAGGGGTGGCAACAACGGCTGGCAACACAGCTCGCGACCGGCATTAAAGAGTGGTCAGATTTTTATGGGGCGCTGCCGGCGGAGGCTCAAAATCAACCGCTGCCAACGCTGCACTGGCTGGCGCAACAGGATGCCCGGACGTCACCGCTGTTATCCCGCTCTATCGGGCTGGCGCGTCAGCGGCTGGACATCATCGGTGAACTCGAACAGCGCCTGAACGAGCATGCGCACATGGATTTCCGCTTCCTGTATGACAAAAATACCCACCTGCTGACCGTCGGTTACAATTGTGACGCCCATAAAATGGACAGCGGAAAGTACGATCTGCTGCCTTCGGAAATCCGTCTGACAAATTACGTCACCATCGCCACCAATCAGTTGCCGCAAAAAAGCTGGTTCGCCCTCGGGCGTCTGTTCACCGTGATCGATAAACAGCCGTCGCTGATGTCGTGGAGCGGTTCAATGTTTGAATATCTGATGCCACAACTGGTGATGCCAGCGTATCCCGATACGCTGCTGGTGCAGATGTGTCAGACCGCCGTTGACCGGCAAATTGCCTGGGGTAAGGAAAATAACGTGCCCTGGGGGATTTCTGAATCGGCGTATGCGGCCTTTGATCTCAACCAGAACTACCAGTATCACGCCTTCGGTGTGCCGGGCCTCGGTCTTAAACGCGGCCTGGGTGAAGATATGGTCGTCGCGCCTTACGCAACGATGATGGCGCTGATGATCCGCCCGCAGGAAGCCTGTGTGAATCTGCTGGAACTGGAGAATTGCGGCGCCCGCGGTGAATACGGTTTCTATGATGCACTGGATTACAGTCCGTCGCGTCTGGTGCGCGGGCAGATTTACATCGTGGTGCGTTCCTACATGGCGCACCACCAGGGCATGGGATTCCTGGCGCTGGCTAACGTGTTGCTCGGCGCGCCGATGACCGCACGCTTTGCGGCCAACGCGGCATTCCAGTCCGCCCGTTTACTGTTACAGGAACGCGTGCCGGATGCCGTCGAGCTTTACAGCCCGCGTCGTCACTTCGAATCGCACGACAATATGCTGCAAAAAGTGAACGTGGAACTGCGTGAATTCACCGACGTCGACAGCCCGTCGCCGGAAATTCAGCTGCTTTCCAATACCCATTACCATCTGATGGTCACGCAGGCGGGCGGCAGTGTCAGTCGCTGGAAAGACCTGACCCTGACCCGCTGGCGCGAAGATGCCACCCGCGATAACCGCGGCATCTTCTGCTACGTCAGCGATCCTGAATCGGGCGCAGTGACCAGTAATACCTGGCAACCGCTCGGTAAACAGAAGGGAACCTACCACGCGGTACTGACCGATTTTGGCGCAGAGTTTACCCGTACCCGCGGCCTGCTGACCCTGCAGACGCATATCGTGGTATCACCGGAAGATGACGTCGAAATCCGCCGTATGACGGTCACACATAATGGCCGCCATTCGCGTACGCTGGATATCACCACGTATGCCGAAGTGGTGCTGGCACCCGCCGCCAACGACGCGGCCCATCCTGCGTTCAGTAATTTGTTTGTACAAACCGAACTGGTGCCTGCGCAGGAGGGGATTCTTTGTCACCGGCGACCACGCGAACCGGATGAAGCCTGTCCGTGGATGTTCCATATGATGGCTATCCACGGTGCGGTGGAACGGGAAACGTCATTTGAAACCGACCGCGCGGCCTTTATCGGGCGTGGCAATACCGCCGCCAGTCCGCAGGCAATGCAGAAGGGCGGAACACTCGGTAACAGTGCCGGTGCGGTGCTGGATCCGGTGATGGCGATTCGTCAGCGCATCAGGCTCAGACCCGGTGTGCCGGTGATTATCGACATGGTTTACGGCATCAGCGACACGCGCCTGCAAAGCCTGATGTTGCTGGAAAAATATCGCGACCATCATATTGCTGACCGGGTATTTGAAATCGCCTGGTCGCACAGTCAGGTAGTGCTGCGCCAGCTTAATGCCTCGGAAGATGATGCCGGGCTGTTTAACCGTCTGGCGGGGGCGCTGATTTTTGCCAGTCAGGAAATGCGCGGCGATGCACAGTCGGTCGCCGCCAACCGTCGCGGGCAATCCGGTCTGTGGGGACAGTCGCTTTCCGGCGATCTGCCGATTGTACTGCTGACCATGACCAGCAACGAAAATATCGGGCTGGTGACGTTGCTGATCCGTGCGCACCATTACTGGCGTCTGAAAGGATTAAAAGTCGATCTGGTGCTGTTGTGTAATGATTCCGGCGGTTATCAGCAGGCGCTGCAAAACCAGATCCTGAGCCTGGTGGCATCCGGCGCGGGGTCCAGCCAGACCGATATTCCGGGCGGAATTTTCGTGCGTAACGGCGAGCAGATGACACCGGATGACCGCATGCTGCTGATGAGCGTGGCGCATGTGGTGATCGACGACCGCCGTGGCAGTCTGGACGATCAGCTGAATCAGCGGACACAAACACCGCTCGTTTCCCTGCCCGCGTTGGTGCCGGTGCGTACGGTCAATGACAGTCAGCCGGTGATGTCGCCGCCACGTGAACTGGCCTGTTTCAACGGGCTGGGCGGGTTCTCGCCGGATGGTCGTGAATATCAGATTGTGCTTAACGAAGGTCAGACCACGCCTGCCCCGTGGTCGAACGTGCTGGCAAATGCCAGCTTTGGTACGGTGATTTCAGAAAGCGCGCAGGCGTATACCTGGTATGAAAATGCCCACGAATACCGCTTAACGCCGTGGGAAAATGACCCGGTCAGCGATAGTTCCGGCGAAGCCTTTTATCTGCGCGATGAGGACAGCGGCAGCGTCTGGTCGCCTGCACCGTTACCGGTTCGCGGCATCGGCGGTTACGTCACCCGCCATGGTTTCGGTTACAGTTGCTTCGAACATACCGAGCGGGGCATTTCCAGTGAAATGACGGTATTAGTTGCCGAACATGCGCCGGTCAAACTGATTATCATGACCCTGACTAACCTCTCCGGCAGGCCGCGCAGATTGTCGGTGACCGGTTATGCCGAATGGGTGATGGCGGATTTACGTGCCAAGTCCGCGATGCATATCGTGACCTCGGCAGCGCACGTAGTAAAAGGTTGCGGTGTACTGGCGACCAATCATTACACCAGCAACGGCTCTGAACGCACCGCTTTCTTTGCGGTCACCGGCGCACATTGCTCGGTCAGCGGTGACCGTCGCGAGTTCTTTGGTCGCACCGGTTCTGCGGCCATGCCCGCAGCCATGAAAAATCAGCGTCTTTCCGATAAAACCGGTGCGGCGCTGGATCCTTGTGGCGCGGTGCAGTCGGCCACAACGCTTATCGACGGTGACCAGCGCACCTTTATTTTCGCGCTGGGTCTGGGGCAGAATGCCGCAGATGCCGAAGCGCTCATTCATCAGTATCTTGAGGAAGGCGCGGCGCAGGCTGAGCTGGATCGCATTCATCATCACTGGCATCAGGTGCTGGATAAAATTCAGATCACCACGCCGGATAAATCGGTTGATTTGCTCGCCAACGGCTGGCTGATTTACCAGACCTTAGCCAGCCGGATCCTGGCGCGCAGCGGCTATTATCAGTCCGGCGGGGCGTTCGGTTTCCGTGACCAGTTGCAGGATACGCTGGCGCTAAGCCACGCGGCGCCGGAACGGATGCGCGAACAGATCCTCTTATGTGCGTCGAGGCAGTTCATTGAAGGCGATGTCCAGCACTGGTGGCATCCGCCAACCGGCAACGGCGTGCGTACCCGCTGTTCTGACGACTATCTCTGGCTGCCGCTGGCCATCAGCCATTACATCACGGTCACCGGCGATCATGGCATTGCCGAAGAATCCGTGCCTTATCTCGAGGCACGTTTGCTGGAGGCAGGTGAGGAGTCGTTCTACGAGCAACCGCAGGTCAGCGCAACGCAGGAAAGTCTCTGGCAGCACGGTGTGCGTGCGCTGAAGCATGGTCTGAAAATGGGTGAGCACGGACTGCCGCTGATGGGCGCGGGAGACTGGAATGACGGCATGAATCTGGTGGGGCTGGGCGGGCGCGGGGAAAGTGTCTGGCTGGGCTTTTTCCTCTACGACGTTCTGCAACGTTATGGCGCACTGGCAGAAGAGCGCCAGGACATCGCTATCGCCACCCTGTGCCGCGAGCAGTCGGCGCTGCTGAAGCAAAACCTCAACAACCATGCGTGGGACGGTGAGTGGTATCTGCGCGGTTATTTCGACAGCGGTGAAACGCTGGGTTCGCATATGAACGACGAATGCCAGATAGATGCTATCGCGCAAAGTTGGTCGGTGCTTTCCGGAGCCGGTACACCTGAACGCACCGCCAGCGCCATGCGGTCAGTCGATCAGCGTCTGGTCGATAACGATGCGGGGTTGATCAGATTACTGACGCCGCCATTTGACGGCAACGGCCCGAATCCGGGATATATCCGCGGATATCTGCCGGGTGTGCGTGAAAACGGCGGGCAGTATACCCACGGAGCTATCTGGGCGGTGATGGCGTTTGCCCGACAGGGCAACACCGAACGCGCCTGGGAACTGATGTCGATGATTAACCCGATCAATCACAGCCTCACGCCGGAGGCGGTCAGCCGCTATAAAGGGGAACCGTATGTGATTTCCGCCGATATTTATTCGGTCGATCCGCACAGCGGTCGCGCGGGCTGGAGCTGGTATACCGGTTCTGCGGGCTGGACATACCGGTTGATCACCGAATCATTGCTGGGCATTACACGCCATGGCGATGCTATCGCCATCCACAGCAAATTGCCTGCGCTGTGGCCGGAAATCACGGTGACGTATCAGCAAGGCAGCAGCCGTTACCTGATAACGGTGCGGCACAACACCGGCGACTACTGTGTCACGCTGGATGGCCATGCCCTGGACGGTGATCTGATCCCGCTGACGGATGACGGTAACGAGCATCAGGTGGTGGTCGAACTGGGGAGCCGGGCAGAAAATGCGTAAACAGGTAATGTGAAGCATTAGTTTTATGGATATCATTGTGATTCCTCATCATCTAAACGTATGGTTCGTAGCGGATTGCAGCCGCATCTGAAACCGGAAGTCGGGAGAGGCAGGGTCAGTAAACTGCCGGGAATTTATGATGAAACAGCCAGGGCGACTCAATGCAAACAAAGCGGATCCTGATTATTGAAGATGATGCCGATGCGGCAGACGTTCTCGATGCGTATTTAAAACGCGAAGGATATGACGTACAGATTGCCGGTGACGGTGTTTCCGGGCTGGAGCATGCGCTGCGCTGGAAGCCGGATCTCATTTTGCTGGATGTGATGCTGCCCGGGATGCGCGGCACTGATGTGCTGGCATCGCTGCGGCGTGAAAGCAGCACGCCGGTGATTATGGTGACGGCGATGGGCGACATGCCCGATAAAATTGGCGCGCTGCGCTTCGGTGCGGATGATTATGTGGTCAAACCTTACAACCCCGGTGAGGTGGTGGCGCGGGTGCAGGCGGTACTGCGTCGTGTGGCGACAGACGAAAACAACACGTCTGCTGTGTTGCGCTGGCAGGGTCTCGACGTGGATGTCGGGGCGCTGACGGCGGCGGTTAGCTCTGCCTCGGGCGAACCGCATTATCTTGATTTAACCCCGACAGAATTTGGCGTACTGAGCACATTAATGCGGGCACCAACACGCCCGTTCTCACGTCAGTATTTGCTGGAGCATTGCCTGCCGGAAAGCGAGGCGCTGGAAAGGGTGGTCGATACGCATGTCTATAATTTGCGTAAAAAACTCGAATCCGCAGGCATCGTTAACGTGTTAGTCAATGTGCGCGGCGTCGGTTACCGGTTCAGACAGCCATGAACCACCACTCTCACTATCAGTCCCTGTGGCGCTGGATTTGTGTGCGGATCCTGACGCTGGCCATCGGCAGTGTCGTTGTGATTGCTCTGTGCATGTGGCTGCGTTTTGTCATTGAGAATCTTTGGGTATTGCACCATATGTCTCCCGCGCTCAGGGCAGAGTTTTACGTGCTGCGGGATAATCCGGATCTTAATCTTGCGCGGTTTCATGAGATTGTCGATCAGGGCTGGGGGGCGCGTTACTCCGATCCCTCCATCGCCTCGGCCGACTGGATCATGGTTGGCATCCTGGTCGTCGTGGTGACGCCGTTTATCGCTATTTTGGGATTAAAAGCCGCGCGACCGCTTTCGTCACAATTCAGCCGTCTGGCCCAGGTGGCGCGTGCGGTCACGCAGGGAGATTTTAATACGCGGGCTGAGCCGGTGAAAAATGCGCCGGCGGAACTGATTCAGTTCACCGATGATTTTAACGCCATGATGTTGCAACTTTCGCGTTATGAGCGGGAGCTGCGAGCCTCCCATGTGGCGATGGCGCATGAACTGCGCTCACCGCTCACGGCGGCGGTGGGGCGTTTACAGGGCATGCTGGACGGTGTTTTCCGCCCGGAGCCGCAGCAATTGCAGATGGTGATGACACAGCTTTTGCATCTGAACCGTCTGATCGACGAACTGCATCTGCTGTCGCTGGCGGATGCCGGTCAGCTTAACCTCAGCAAGACAGAACTGGATCTGGCAGATCTGCTGCGCGAGCGGATGACCTGGCTGAAACCTCAGTCGACTAAAGCCGGTTTTGACATCGCCCTGACGCCGGAGACGCCGTGCCGTTATGTCGGTGACCCGTTCCGGCTCGGGCAGGTATTTACCATTCTGATGGAAAATGCGCTGCGTTATGCGCAGGAAGGACGGCGTCTGGACATCGCCATCGCGCCCCGCAATGGCGGTTATGACATAACGTTCCGGGACAAGGGTCCGGGTGTGGATGACAGTTTTCTGCCTGTTATGTTTGAACGCTTCAGCCGGGCGGACTCTTCCCGCGCACGACATTCCGGGGGCAGCGGATTGGGTTTATCCATCGCCCGTGCGATTTGTGAAGCGCACGGCGGGGGGATCCATGCGACGAAGCAAACACAGGGCGGGCTGATGGTCACGGTCAGTTTACCGCTGCCGGAAAACAGCCAATAAAAAATTCGCACGGCAATAAAAAAGGGGATGCTGAATGCATCCCCTTTTTATATCCGTATCAGATTATATCCGTATCAGAAGTCGTACGTCATGGAGACTTTGAGCGCGCGCGTTTTTCCCTGATAAATATAGGTTCCGGTGCTGTCGATATTTGACCAGTATTTTTCATTGGTCACGTTATCAACACCAGCACGCCAGACCATATCATTCTGGTTGATTTTGGTGCGGTAACGCACGCCAAGATCCAGAACGGAATAAGCGTCGATTTTCTTCGTGTTGGCTGAGTCTGCCCACTGTGAGCCGGAATGGTTCACCAGCGCGGTGGCCGTCAGGCCGTCAACCGGTTTGATGTCATATTCCGCACCCAGCACCAGGTTGTAGCGCGGCACGCCAATCGCATCTTTACCGTTATAGGTGTTGTCTTGGGTTTTGGTCATTTCCGGATCAATCCAGGTCGCGCTGCCGTTGAGACGCAGGCCCAGCACCGGTTCGCCAAAGACGTTCAGCTCCACGCCCCGGTTACGTTGTTCACCGTCCAGATTGTAGAATTTATTGCTGTCCAAAATGCCTGACGGTTTTTTGATTTCAAATAATGCCAGTGAACCGCCTGCACGCCCGAAGTCCGCTTTTACACCCACTTCGTTCTGTTTTGAATGGGCAATGCCGGTGGTTGAACCGTAGTTTTTCGCGTTATTCGGTGCCACATCGCCCGGCTGTAAAGACTCGGTGTGGTTGGCGTACAGGGAAATCACCTGCCACGGTTTATACACAACCCCGTACGTCGGCATCCAGCGGCTGTCGCTGTAACGTGATGACACGTCTTCAGCGCCGGTCGCATTGCTGTAATTACGGACGATCACTTTCTGATGACGTGCGCCGACGGTGAACAACAGGGTGTCATCCAGGATGCCCATCGTGTCGGTTAACAGATAGCCCTGAGTCCGGTTGCGCCCGGTGGTCAGCGGGTCGTCATAATTACCGCCAGACAGATTAGGTGTCGGGTTCGGGACATTCGTGGTGTGATAAATATTGGTGTTTTCAGCATTGGCACCGTAGGCCATACGCCACGCCGTATTATTGCGTGAAGTCAGGGCGGAATAACCAAAATTCACCTTGTGGGTGATGAAGGCGGTATCGAAATTGCCGCGAATTCCCGCCATTCCGCTGAAATTATTGATGATGCGGTTGGTATCCAGACGACCAATCGTTGCCGTTCCGTCAGCATCTTTCAGCGCAGGGGAAGCATAGTCGCCGGTTTCATGCGAATGCTGTGCGCCAACGCCGCCATACACTGTCCAGTCATCAGTCACATCATATTCCGCTTTGGCCATACCAAATTCGGACTCAATATTGCTGTATACCCAGTCCTGACTGTAATTGTGACTGTTGGATGGCACTTTAGGGATGAAATCCACACCACTGATATTCACGCCAAGACGGGCGTCGTGGAAGGTTTTCTTTTGATAGCCCATGTCCACAGAGGTACGAAGGCGGTCACCGCGATAATCGAGGCCCAGTGAGGCTGCGGTGGTGCGTTTTTTCTCACCATCAATACCGGTTTCGCCTTCACGGTTAACGGCATTCAGACGGACACCGAACTGGTTGTCATCGCCAAAACGACGGCCCAGATCCAGGGTGCCACCAACCTGAGAAGAGGAGGTGTAATCCACGCCGACACGGGTCAGTGGCGCGTCATCCGCATGCTTCGGCTCGAGGTTGATCATGCCGCCTACGCCACTTGTCGCCGCGCCGTTCAGTAATCCGTTCGCACCTTTAAAGATTTCTACGCGGTCGATTAACGACGCATCCATCACCTGACGCGGCACCACGCCCGGCAATCCGCCATACGTCATGTCATCGCCATCGAGCTGGAAGCCACGAATGCGGTAGGTTTCGGCGAAGTTGCCGTATCCCTGCACGTTCTGGACGGTGGCATCATTGCGCACGACGTCAGCAATGGTCCGCGCCTGCTGATCCTGAATCAGTTTTGACGTGAAGCCGATGACGTTAAAAGGCACATCCATTGCCTTCTGTTCGCCAAGCATGCCAAGGCGACCACCATGCGCGACCTGACCGTCCAGATAGGCCGGAACCAGCTCATTGCCGCCGGATTTGAATTCATTATCCGGCGCACTGACGATAGTCATGGTATCGCCTGTCGCCGCCGTTGAGCTGGTCGCCGGAGCAGGGGCGGTGGCTGCAATCGCAGGCATGCAGCTTACGCTGACGAAGAGTGCCAGCAGGGTCGGTTTAAACCCTGTGGGTGAATTTTTTTCGCGCATAATGTAACCCTAATGTAAAAAGGACTGAGAATCATTATTATTTGAATTTGCGATTATGCGCATGGCGTTTTGGGATGCAAGAAAAATATCAGGGGACTAACTTATGTGGCGGAAATCGCCTCGTTCATCATAAAAAATCCACGGCATCGCGTGGATTTGGGTGAATACCGGGGTTTTTAGTTTTGCTGGAGGAGCGGAGCGGAATCGACCCTATTTCTTCTTATTCAGCATCGCCTGTAAATCGGCAAACGGGTTGTAGGTGGCGGCACCGACATCATCTTGCGCATCTTCACCGGCCACCACCGTTGAACCGTACTGATCTGCTTCTGTGTACTTCGAGTGTTCGTGGTCATGACAATACAGGCACAACAACTCCCAGTTACTGCCATCTTCCGGATTATTGGTATGATCATGGTCGATATGGTGAACCGTTAATTCACGCAGGTTTGAATACACAAACTCCCGCGAACAACGTCCGCACACCCACGGATAGATTTTTAGCGCTTTCTCGCGATATCCGCTTTCCAGACGCTGGTAGTTTTTTGGGATCAGTGCCATTGAGATGTTACCCGTTACAAAGAGAAAATTTACGATAGTGCCCTTAATATATCCCGTAACAGAGCGGAAGGAGAAATAAAAGAGGGAGCTGAGGGTAATGCCGATCGTTTAAGGATCAGTTGACCGATCCGGTGGCTCGTGTAAAAAGGGTTCATGCTCATCATGGACCCTTTTTAAATGGAACTTTCACAAGCTCTCGGTATTATCAATCTCACTGCCCCCGATGAAGTTCAAAGCCTCGCTGACCTCCTGTCTCCTGACCTCATTCAGCAAGCTTTTTCTCTCACTGACAC